>CALXQG010000038.1 GCA_944390515.1 uncultured Clostridia bacterium | reverse complement strand
CAAAACAGGTTCTGATTGATTACTAGTTAATGTAAAACATGACCTTTGACAATTATTTATACTATTTGTATTGTTCATATTATTTTCATTTGAATTGCAAGAACTATTGCAACTATTATTTGAACAACAAATTGTATTTCTTCCATTCATGTTATTATCATTTCTGCTTCTATTATTTCCGCAAATACATTTTTCTCCATTATTAAAGCAATCAGCAAATTTCTCTAATAAGTTACAAATTAATCTTGTAAGTACAGCAGTTACATATGATAAGATTGTATAAATTATAACAAATATTAGAAAACTAGAATCGAATGCAGTAAAAGCAACTATTAACAATATTGCAAAAAATGTTGCTCCAACTAGAATTGGACACCTAAGTATTTTTTGTAAAACTATAGATAGTATTATAATAGCTATAGGCAGTGCAAAATATAATAATAATGTATCCATAAAATTCTCCTTTATTGTATGTTAGTAGTATTAATTGTGTTTATATAGTATATTAATATATTTTATGTATACATTATATTATTTGTTACTATTAATTTAATTATATATATCATTTGTCATATACGACATTTACAAGCATCAATCCTTGCGGTGGCAAAGTTTTACCTGCTTTGCTTCTATCTTTTGATTCAATTATTTTAGGAATATCACTTGCTTTTATTTTTCCTAGTCCAACATCTACTAATGTCCCTGCAATAATTCTTACCATATTGTATAAAAAGCCATTTCCTGTTAAATCAATCCCTATGTTCTCTCCTTCTACAACAATCTGTGCATTATAAATAGTTCTAATACTACTTTTGCTACTTGTCCCACTAGATTTAAAAGCCTTAAAATCATGTTCTCCCTCAAAATATTTAATAGCTTTCTTCATTTCTTCTACATTTAATTTTATAGGCATATGATATGAAATATTTCTATAAATTGCTGTTCCATATTTAGAATTATTTATCACATATCTATATGTCTTTCTTTTGCAATTAAATCTACTGTGAAAATTTTCATCTACTTCTTCTGCATTCTGTATTCTTATAGAGTTTTTAACTTGAGAATTTATAGCAATTGGAATTTTTTCAATTGCTATAGTAGAATTTGTTTTGAAATTTGCTACTTGTCCTAATGCATGTACCCCAGCATCAGTTCTCCCTGATGCAATCAAATCAACTTTTTCTCCTGTAATATTTTCTATGGCTCTTTCTATTTCTCCCTGAATATTTAGTTTATTAGGTTGTTTTTGCCATCCATTAAAATCTTTTCCATCATACTCTATTATTAATTTTATATTTCTCATTTTTCTCCTTTTTGTCTACTTCTATTTCAGTCTATTTTTCCTTTTTCTTATTAAAAATCAAATGTTTTTTTGTACTACTATCATTTCCAAGTTGCTTAACAACTAAATTTTTTATAAGTATATTTTTTAAAGCTTCTTCCTTTAAGTCGACAATCAAATTTCCATCTTTTGCTATAGAAATTTTCCCTGTTTCCTCTGAAATAACAACAACAATTGCATCTGTTTCTCTTGAAATTCCAAGTGCAGCTCTATGCCTTGTACCTAAGCCTTTTGTAATATGTTTATCATCTGATAGAGGCAAAATACATGCTGCTGCTGCAATTTTGTTCTTACTAATTATGACAGCTCCATCATGTAATGGAGTTTTAGGTACAAATAAGTTTACAATTAATTGTGGTGAAACATCTGCATCTATTTTTACTCCACTATCCATAATATCATTCAATTGGATATCTCTTTCAAATACTATTAAACCACCTGTTTTATTATTTGACATTTCTTTAGCTGCAATAACTACTTTATATATATCCTCCTTCATTTTTGTTTCTAAGTTTTTCTCTAGTCCTATTCCAAAAAATCTAGTAAACTTATTAGTACCTAGTTGTTCCAACATTCTTCTTAATTCTGGTTGGAAAATAACAATTAACGCTATTACTCCATATGTCATGAATATTGTTAAAAACCAATTTAATATTCTAAATTCAAATATCCCACTTAAAATTGTTACTATAATTATTAGAACTATTCCCTTTAGTAATTGCCATACTCTTGAATTTCTGGCAGATTTAATAAATTTATACCCTATATATCCAACAATTAATATATCTAGTATAAAAATTATTAATTTAAAAGGATTTGTAGATATATCATTTATATATCCTGTTATACTTGTCCAAAATCCGTTAGCATTTAACGAAAAAAACTCCATATATTTATTCCTCTTTTTCTATTTTATCTTTTTTAATTTTTTATAAAATCATACTATACCAATTACTACATTGACATTAGATAATATACTAATGTTCCACCAACAGCAACCACCATCATTATTGCTAATATTGTTGCAATTACCTTAGTTGCTATTTTACCTAAATCTCTTTTTGCTTTTTCTTTTTTATCTGACATTCCCTTATTGGCTAACTTCTATAAATTAGCTTTCTCCTTTTCTATATATTTAGATTTTTCAGGTTTTATCCATAAACCTCTATTTTTTAGTATCCCAAATATTGTGATGCAAATAATGAATTGATATCAAATGGATCAACTGTATCAGGAATTCCATAATCTACTCCATAAGTTTCAACTGATATACTTTTTATAATTGGTTGTTTTTTTGGTGTGTCTGAAGCAATTTCATTTCCATCTTCATCTTTTGGCACTTCGTAATCTTCATCTACTTCTGTATCTCTATAATATACCTCTGTATTTGCTATTTTTTCAACCACATCCAATCCTTCTGTAACTTTTCCAAATGCAGCATAAACACCATCTAATTGAGTATTATCTTTTGTCATTATAAAAAATTGACAACCAGCTGAATTATATCCTTCTGTAGTATATCCATATGTGCTATAATCACTTCTAGCCATTGAAATTACACCTTTTTCATGTTTTAAATTATTATTACTATATCCATTTGCAATAAATTCTCCTGGAATATTATATGCTTTATCATTTTCTACATTATCCATAATATCGCTTAACATTGGTGATGCACTAGCATCTCCATCCTTTGCTCCACCTTGAATTACAAAATTAGGCATAGTTCTGTGAAAAGTAGTTCCATTATAAAATCCTCTATTTGCTAACCTTATAAAATTAGTTACTGTATTTTGTGCCTTATCTGGATATAATTCAATTTTTATAGTTCCATAATCCTCTACTTCCATTGTAGCTACTGGATTAGGAATATTTAGAGTAAACTTTTTGTAAACTCCATAACCTACAAAAGCAATTCCCGCAATTGCAAGTAAAATTCCTATTATTAATAAAATTCTTATTACTATTTTTTTCATATATTTCGTCCTTTCACAATTTAATTTACATATTTATTTTATCACACATTAATTTATATTACAATTCCTTACATTACCAAATTATCAAACACAAATTGTTCTTGCATTCTTTTTAGTGATTGTTTAATAGTTCTTGCTCTTACTTCACCAATACCATCAACATCATCCAATTGCTTGATATCCGCAACTAATATATATTGAAATGATTTAAAAGATTTAACTAGATTTTCTACTATGTTGCTTGGCATCCTTGGTACTTTACTTAATATTCTATAACCTTTTGAGTAAACAGCTATTTCATCATAATTATCAAAATCTTCATAGCCAAGTAAATTAGCTATTTTTTCTGATTTAATAAAATTATCATAATCAATTTTTTCTAATTCTTCTAAAACTCTATCAGCAGTTCTCTTTTTTCCAGGCGCAATATAATCTTTAATAATTAAGTGCTCTTCTTTGTCTAAATCACCTACAGTTTCATCTAACTGCATCTCCAAAAATCTTCCTTCTTCACCCAATTCTTCAATGGCCTTATTTACTTCTCCTGCAATTTTTTTAACCATTTCTGCTCTTTGAATTACAGTAATAACATTTTCTAAAGTAACAATATCATTAAATTCATATTCATTAAGAAGATTTATTTTATTATCAAATACCTTTTTATACTTTTCCACTATTTGTAAGGCTTGATTTGCTTTTGAAATTACAGTTGCAGAATCTTTTAATACATATCTTGAATTACCTTTAAATAAAGTAATAATACCCCTTCTTTGGGAAATACTAATTACCAAAGCACCTGTTTGTTTAGCTGTACGTTCTGCTGTTCTGTGTCTTGTTCCTGTTTCTGTAGTATATATGTCAGGTGATGGTATAAGCTGAGCATTGGCATATAAGATTCTTCTCATATCTGCACTTAGAACAATTGCTCCATCCATTTTTGCA
This sequence comes from uncultured Clostridia bacterium, assembly GCA_944390515.1. Classification (GTDB taxonomy): domain Bacteria; phylum Bacillota; class Clostridia; order TANB77; family CAG-508; genus CALXVA01. The sequence goes on along the minus strand of CALXQG010000038.1, from coordinate 7,779 downwards.
AGTTCATATAACTTTGATGGACTAAATTCAACATCTAATTTAAATCCTCCATCTACCAAATCCATTACTTCTGGCTTGTCTGCTACAGCAATTAAAGCTCCTGTTTTAGCATTCAAAATATTTTCCAATCCATTACGTATCTGTGTTCCAGGCGCAATTAATTTTAAAGCATCTTCAATCATATCATTATTAGCCAAATCACTCACTCCTCTTTTTTGAACAATTTTGGACGGTCTTGTTTTGTCCTCATTTATTTTTTATTTGTAGTTCTTTAATTGCCTCATTTACAGTTCTAACACCTATTATATCTAATTTAAAACTATCTTTCAATAGTTTTTTATTACTTTCCGGTATAATACACTTTTTAAATCCTAATTTTTCCGCTTCCTTTATCCTTTTTTCTATCATGTTGACTGCCCTAACTTCCCCTGTAAGTCCAACTTCTCCAATAACAACTATATCTTGTGGTATACTTACATTTTTATAACTTGAAGCACAGGCAAGTACAACACCTAAATCAATTGCTGGCTCAACAAGTTTTATTCCGCTTACCACATTTAAGTATACATCTTGTGTTCCTAGACTTAACCCAGCTTTTTTCTCCATTACTGCCATTAGAACAGCAAGCCTATTATAATCAATTCCATTTGCTGTTCTCTTTGGAATACCAAATACACTTGGCGTAGTCAGTGCCTGTAATTCAATAAGTAATGGTCTAGTACCTTCCATACTTGCAACAATTACTGAACCTGCTGGATTGTCATTTCGTTCTGAAATAAGAATTGATGAAGGATTTGTTATTTCAACCATTCCCTCATTTTTCATTTCAAACATTCCTACCTCATTTGTTGAACCAAATCTATTTTTTACACTTCTCAAAATTCTATATGAAAAATATCTTTCTCCTTCAAGGTAAAGTACAGTATCTACCATATGTTCTAAAACTCTTGGTCCTGCTATATTTCCATCTTTAGTAACATGTCCAATTATTATAGTAGTTATTCCATTATCTTTACACATTCTCATAATCCTAGCTGTAATTTCTCTAACTTGACTTACAGTTCCTGCAGCCGAAGTAATTTCTTCTGAATACATAGTTTGTATAGAATCAATAATAACTAATTTGGGATTTATCGATATAATTGCATCCTGAACATTATCAATATTAGTCTCTCCTAAAAACATTAAATCTTCATTGTTAATATTCAACCTATCTGCTCTTATTTTTACTTGTTCTGCTGACTCTTCTCCTGAAACATATAAAACCTTGCCATTACCTTGGACTTTATCACATAATTGCAAAATTAATGTGGATTTACCAATTCCAGGCTCGCCTCCAACCAAAACCAAAGAACCTTTAACAAGTCCTCCTCCTAGAACTCTGTCAAGTTCGCCAATACCCGTGCTAGTTCTTGCTGCCTCTATTCCTTCAACCTCTTTAAGTTTTCTAGGTATGCTTCTTTCTTTACTAATATTACTTTTTCCTCCAGCTGTACTAAAAGTATTAATTACTTTTTCTTCATAAAAACTATTCCATTCATTACACGCTGGACATTTTCCAAGCCATTTTGCAGATTCATATCCACAACTACTACATACAAAAACTGTCTTTCCCTTCGCCATTTCACTTTCCTCCTCGTCCCTATTGCGCCAAAATGAACATTGCGTGTGCCCAAGATAAGCCAATTACCCAATTAGGTTGCATTGTTGCGTTGTCTATTTGTTCACCTATAAATCCATGTTGATTAGCACTATTTACAATAAAGTTGATGCATTCTTGTGCTTTTGATTTTTCTCCTATTTGTTTATAATACATTGCCATCCACAAAGTAGAAATTGACCATGGATTTTTGCCTTCTCTATAATGGTCTCCTTCAAATCTTAAATATCCTCCTGTATATGTTCTAAGTGTCATATTTATTTTTTCTATTGTGTTTTTTACTTTCTTTTCTTTTGTACTATACAAATTAAATGGCACCACTGTTCCAACTAAGCTAATGTCTGTAATATTATCTTTTGTGTTTCTTTTTAATGTATTTGTTTTTTCGTCATACATATTTTTATCAATGTATTTTTTTATTTCTTTTTTATAAAATTCCAATTTTTTCTCCAATTTATTTATGCTTTCTAATTTTAATCTATTTTTTTCTTCATATTCAGGCTTAAATACCTCATACATTTTGCTTATTGCATTAAACGCTGAATAAATGCTTGCTAAAGAATATAAATGTACTCCCTCATTCATTTCCCACAAATCATAACTTAATGGTAATTTGTTTCTATTTTCTGTGTGATATGTTCTTTCTATCTCATTTTTTACTACATCACTATCATCGTGTAGTCCTAAAATATTATCCATATAAATACACAAAAATTTTACTGCATTTTCGCACATTTTAAGTACATCTTTCAAAAATTTCTTGTCTCCTGATATTTTATAATGTTCATATGCTCCATATACAACTCCTGCTGTTTCATCTATTTGATATCCCCAACAAGGTGCAAGTCTGCCATCTGTATAAAATCTTTGTTCCCACATTCCATTTTTGCTTTGTGTGTTTTTGCAAAATATTTTATAAAACTTCTCTGTTTCCTTTTGCATTTTTACCTTATCAAATGCTCTTGTTATAAATACCGCATCTCTTGGCCAACAATATCCATATCTTCCACATTGAGTCAACCCTTCATCAACTTCTACTGCAGCTGCAACTCCTCCTGTGTTCTCATTTGTGAGAAGTGGGAATAATAATATACTCCTTTTATATATTTTGTTAAATTTCTTATTATACTCACAGTTTTCTTCTTTTAATTCTATGTTTATATGGTCTTTTAGATATTTTCTCCAATATTTTTCTACAGAAGATTGTTCTTTAGATACATCTTGTTTTTTTAAATTTTCTATATTCTTCCACATTTCTTCTTGTGATACTTTTTCATTCTCTATAAAATACATAAACACATCTAGTTCTTTACTTTCTCCTGGCTTAATTACACCTATCTCATAATCAATGCTAGAATCTGAACTCATTCCTATATAATCCTTGTCATGGATTATTCCACTTCCTATATTATTGTCTGTATCATTTAGTTGATGAGAACTTATGCTATTTTTAGAAAACATGCACATTGTATTATTATGGCTATATTGCAATAATACATTATTTTCTATTTTTGAACCTACCATATTGTTTGGGTTTGATAACAGTTTTGAATGTATTAAAAAATTAACATTTAGGTCAATTATGTTATTATTTTTGAAAATATATTTCTTTACTAGCACACTATTTTTCAAAGAAACAAAGTCTGTTTGATCAATTTTCAAATTAAAATATGTATTTTCAATTTCTGTGCATAGTACATTTGTATCTTGTTTGTAATATTGATTATATCTATTATTTTGATCTTCATGCAAATATATAATGCATGAATCATTTATCTTTACTCCTGTATGGAAAAAGTCTAAAAATTGTCTAAAATCAGGCGTATTGTGCATTATCCTTAATAATTCACCATTTTTTGTATAACTTGCAGTTATATTCTTTCCTCCAATAATTGCATCATTAAAATATTTATTTTTCATTTGTACCAACATTCCTTTCCACATAATAAACCCAATTATTTATTTTCAACAATTTTGACAATTTGTTGTTCTAATTCCTTTAGCCTATCTTTAATTCTAGAAATTTCCTCATCACTAACATTTTTGTCTAAATACTCTTCCTTAACTATATTAGACATATCATCTAATTCTTCTTTTAATGTGTTCATTCTTTCTAATACATCTAGCCTTAAGTATCTCTCTTTTGTATTTTCTTCTACTTTTCCAACCATTTCTAGTTCTTCATTTAATTCATAACTTTCACCAAAATCTGGTATAGTTATTCCAATATTTGTATTTTCCTCTAATTTTTGTTTTAACACCTTTTGACCTTCTGGCTCTCCATGTACTAAAAATATATGTTTTGGTGGATTTGTAAAAGAATAAACAAAATTCATAAGCCATTCTTGGTCTGCATGTCCTGAATATCCCTCTATGTATTCGATTCTGGCATTTACTGCAATTTCTTCTCCAAATATTTTTACCTTTTTCTCCCCATCTACCAATTTTCTTCCAAGTGTACCTGGTGCTTGATATCCAACAAATAATATTGTACTGTTTGGTTCCCACAAATGATGTTTTAAATGATGCTTAATCCTTCCTACTTCACACATACCACTTGCAGAAATTATGATTGAAGATTTGTCACTTGCATTTAATTCTTTTGATTCATCTGCTGTTCTTGTAAATTTTAACCCATCAAATTCTAGTGGATTATCCCCTTCATTTATAATTTCTTGTGTTTCTTCATTAAATAAATTCATATTTTCTTTAAACACTTCTGTTGCAGATATTGCTAAAGGGCTATCAACATAAACAGGAACGCTCATTAATTTTTTATATTTTTTATAAAATTCCTCACTATGCTCAACTTCTTTTATTCTATTTAATTCAAATAATATTTCTTGTGTTCTTCCTACTGCAAATGATGGTATTACAACTGTTCCACCTTTTTCCAATGTTTCATACACTATATCCAAGAACATCTTTGCTTTATCATCATTTCTCATATGAAGTCTATTACCATAAGTTGATTCCATTACCAAATAATCCGCATCACTTATCATTGTTGGAGGTGATAAAAGTGGAATATCATTATTTCCCAAATCTCCTGTAAATACTATCTTTTCTCTTTTACCATTTTCAGTAATCCATACTTCTATAATAGCAGAACCAAGCATATGTCCAGCATCATTAAATCTAACTTGAATATTTTCGCTTATTTCAACTATTTCATTATACTGTACAGGATTAAATATTTCCAAAGATTTAGCCGCATCTTCTGCTGTATATAAAGGTGGTAATGGTTGTTCACCTTTTCTTTCTCTCTTTTTATTTTTCCATTCAATTTCCATTTCTTGAATATGACCACTGTCTGGAAGCATTATTGCACATAAATCACATGTAGCCTTTGTTGCATACACCTTATTTCTATATCCTTCATTATATAGTTTAGGTATTCTACCAGAATGGTCTATATGTGCATGTGTTAATAACATAAAATCTATATCATGAACATCAAATAAAAATGGTGCCTCATTTTCAAATTCGTCAGATGCAGAACCTTGATACATCCCACAATCAACAAGAAATTTCTTTCCTGCGCCCTCTACTAAAAAGTTTGAACCAGTAACGGTTTTTGTTGCTCCTAAAAAAGTAACCTTCATATTTATTCACATTCCTTTCCCATGGCACATGCCACTAAATAAATAGTTTGATTTTTTTCTTAATCTTCACACTGTCAATATTAATCGTTTTAGAACTTTCCAATACATTGTCATCATAATATTCTACATGTAAAATCTTGTCTTCATATTTACATTGTATATTTATATTTTGCAAATAAATTATTTTTGTATCAAATATTTCCTTTAATATCTCATATGAAAGATTTTCGTCTTCTGTAAAAGTATCCCAAATCTTAAACTTTTGTGCAGTCTTTATAATTAATGAAATTACTTCTTTAAAATCTTTTTGTAAACTTTTTATATCTTTCACATTCTCATTTTCATTTACTGGAACATATCTATAATACCTTATTTTATACATCCATTTTATAAGTTCATTTTTATTTTCTTCTTTTATGTCTTTTACTCTATCTTTTACAATTTTTAAAAACTCTTTTATCAGTTCCGTCACATATTCCTTTTCTTCTGATATACTATCTAAAAACTCACATTCTTCTTCCAATTTTGTTTTTTGCTCTACAAATTCTTTTGGCAAAATAACTCTGTTACATTCATCTATCTTTGTTAATAAATCTTTTCTTTCTTTATCTAAAATATTAACTAAATAACTTACACTAAAAATTTTTTCTTTATTAGGCAATTTTTCATTTCTTGCATAATACTCACTTTTTAGGAGTTCATTATTATTTAGCAATCTATCAATTTTTTCTATCTGTTTTGTGTACTCTTTTTTCTCCTCAGTAACAGTATTTATAAATTCTTTTTTATCTCCAAATAAATTAAGTCTAAAATGTTTCTGCTCTATTACTTTTTTTAATTTTTCTATATATTCCGAATCATCATTTAAAGAAATATATTTCTTTATTGCCATTTTGTTTACAATATTTAATAACTTTGCGCTTCCACTATATGCGTTTTTCTCTCCATTTAGTAATATAAGTGTTTGGTAAATAAAGTTATAATCAAAATCTTTTATTTCATTTCTAACTATATTCCAAGACCAACCATTAAAATCTCTTAGGACTTCTACATTTGAAATAATTTTTCCTTTTGCTAACAAATCTTGAATTGGCTTAGCTATATAGTCATAATCAGTAATAATATTCTGATTATAGCTCTCATCCAATTTTAAAATTGCAGTAAGAATTACAAGTTCATTTTGGAAACAAATAATTTGTCCATTTCCTTTATCTACCATATATTTTAAATTGTTTTTTTCTAATTCTTCTGCCTCTGCTGTTTCTGGTTTTACTAAAAATATATTTAATGTTTTTTCTTTTATAATCCTTAATATATTTTCTATAAACTTCTTTTTTGAAGGCACTTCTATCTTTACATTTTCATAATCCTTATATGCATTTTCTATTTTGTAAAGCATGCTTAATAAAAGATTTTTCACATCAAATGAAAACAATTTATTTTCCAAGATTTTTTCCATTTGATTATTAAAATCTTTTATATTTATATTTAATTTTGATAAAATTTTATTTTCTACCATACTAAAATCCTTCTTTTGTTTTATTCTTCTGCACTATTTGCACTCATTTTAAGTTCTTCCCATCTTTCTTTTGTCATAAGCACTTCACGAGGCTTACTTCCTTGAAATCCTGAAATAACTCCTCTTTCCTCCATTTGGTCTATAATTCTTCCTGCTCTAGCATATCCCACTTTAAAACGTCTTTGTATAAAAGAGGTTGATGCTTGTCCTGTCTCAACTACTACGTCAATTGCTTCCATTAATAATGGATCTGTATTGTCATCATCATCCCCAGCATCTATTTCCTTATCTGTACTATTAGCATTCTCTATTTGTTGTATTATTTCATCATTGTAGGTTGCTTCTCCATTATTCTTTACAAAGTCTACAATTTTTTCAACTTCTTTATCTGATACAAACGCTCCTTGTATTCTTACTGGCTTAGGTGCTCCAGCAGGATAAAATAGCATATCACCTTTTCCAAGTAGTTTTTCTGCTCCTGCCATATCCAAAATTGTTCTTGAATCAACTTGTGATGATACAGCAAAAGAAATCCTTGAAGGAACATTTGCCTTAATTATACCTGTAATAACATCAACTGAAGGTCTTTGCGTTGCAATTACTAAGTGCATTCCAGCAGCTCTTGCCATTTGTGCTAACCTACAAATAGAATCTTCAACATCTTTTGGTGATACCATCATTAAGTCTGAAAGCTCATCAATAATTATTACTATTTGAGGTAATTTTTGTCCTTCTCCTTCACCCTCTAATTCTGAATTATATCCTTTTATATCTCTAACATTTTTACTTGCAAATAAACTATATCTATTTACCATTTCCTGCACTGCCCATGCTAGTGCCCCCGCAGCTTTCTTAGGATCAGTAACTACAGGAATTAATAAATGTGGTATTCCATTATATACAGAAAGTTCAACTACTTTTGGATCTATCATAACTAGCTTTACTTCACTTGGTTTTGCTTTATATATAATACTTGAAATTAATGTATTAATACA
>CALXQG010000037.1 GCA_944390515.1 uncultured Clostridia bacterium | reverse complement strand
GTAGATGAAAAAAACAAAGAAAAAATTTTGTACAATATAATAACACTAAGTGGTGAGAGATTAAAAAATTATGGAGATTATGATTTCTTTAAAAATATACAAGTTATAACTCCAACTAAAAAGGGAGAACTTGGAACGAAAGAGTTAAATAAAATTTTACAACAGGCAATAAATCCTATTATGGAAACAAAAAAAGAAAGAAAATTTGGAGATAGTATATTTCGTGAAGGCGACAGAATAATGCAAATAAAAAACAATTATGATATATATTGGGAAAAGAAAGAACCAAGATTTGAATATGGAAGCGGAGTATTTAATGGCGAATTTGGTACAATTTGTAATATTGATGAAGAAAATAAACAAGTAAAAATAAAATTTGACGACGATAAAGAAGTATGGTATCAGTATAGTGAACTTGATCAAATAGAACACTCATATGCAATAACAGTACATAAAGCGCAAGGTAGTGAATTTGATGTGGTATTAATGCCAATATCACAAACAGCACCAATGTTACTAACAAGAAATTTGTTATATACAGGCATGACAAGAGCAAGAAAATTATTAATAATAATAGGTAACAAAAATATAATAGATTTTATGATTAATAACGTGGATAACAAAAAAAGAAACACAGGTTTAGCATACAAATTAAAAATCAAAAAATAAGGATTATTTTAGATAATTAGATTAATTCGGGGGAATGAAAGGAGGTACTTATGTACTTTATTGAAAAAGCCCTCGAATATATTTTTTTACCAAGTTGTGGTATCTGTGGAAAATTGGGAGAAGGATATTTGTGCAAAAAATGTGGAAAAGATTTGGAAAAGTATTTGATTAATACAAAAGAAAAAGTTTTAATAGATTTAATGGAAAATGACTTCAATAAAGATATTAGTTATAGCATAATAAATAAATTTCATATTTTTAGGTATGAAGAAGTGATTAGAAAATTAATTATTCAATATAAATTTAATGATAAATCTTATTTATACAAAATGTTTTGCGAATTTATTTTAAAAGATAAAAAAGCTTTTGATTTTATAAAAAGTTATGATATAATAATCCCAGTTCCAATACATAAAAAAAGAATGAAAAAAAGAGGATATAATCAAAGTGAATTAATAGTAAAAGAATTAGCTAAAAGGGTTAAAATAGAGTCAGGGATAAAAGTTTTGGTCAAAACAATTAATAACAAACAACAAAGCACATTAAGTGGAAAATTAAGAAAAGAAAACACAAAAAATGTATATAAATTGATTAATCAAGAAAAAATAAATAATAAAAAAATTTTATTATTTGATGATATTTACACAACAGGTGCTACGGCAAATGAATGTATCTTAGAATTAAAAAAGGCAGAGCCTAAAGAAATTGGGCTAATAACTTTAGCAAAAGATTAATAAAAAGGAGGAAAAAAATGGAAGATTTAGTAGAGAGCATATTAGATTATATAAGGTCAGATTATACAGATTATGCAATAATGCTTAATGGAGAATGGGGAAGCGGAAAAACATATTTCTGGAATAATAAAATTAAACCTAAAATAGAATCAATGCAATTAAATGGAAAGAGATATACAGCAATATATATGTCTTTGTATGGTATTTCAAATTTAGAAGAAATAAGCAAAAAAATATTTATAGAAACAACACAACTTATGGATAAAAATTTGAAAAAATTCATGGATGCTAGTGGTGTAACAAATATACCAGAATATGCTAAAACAGGACTAGACATGGCAAACTTCTTTGGGGTTACACAAAATGGAGATAGAATAGATTATGGTCAGTTCTTTTCTACTGATGACAAAGTATTATGTTTTGATGATTTGGAAAGAGCAAATGTAGATGTTATTGATATTCTAGGATATATAAATAACTTTGTTGAACACGATCACATAAAGACAATAATTATTTGTAATGAAAAAGAACTATCTACCAAATTAAAAAATAGCAATTTGGAAATGAAAACATTTATAGCAACATATTTACTTGATAAAGAAAACAAACTTAATATAAAAACAGATAAGCCAATGGTTGAGAGAATACGTGATACAATAGAATATGTTTTTGATAAAGCAAATGATTATGAAAGAATAAAAGAAAAACTTATTGGAGAAACTTTTGAGTATGCACCAGAATTTAATTATATTATCAATGGATTACTAATGAGGTATGAAAATTGTCCTGATTTAATTAGATTTTTAAGAGAAAATACGGGCCTTATAATTTCTACTTTTAATAAAAGTGGTACTAGAAATTTAAGAATTTTAAAACATTCATTAACTAATTTTAAGAAAATTTTTGACATGGTAAATAAATCATATCCAAATACAAATCATAGAGTTTTACAGACAATGCTAATATTTACAATTGCAATTTCTTTTGAAATTAAAGCGGGAAAGATTACAAAAGATAAATTTGTTAACATTGCTGATAATGAAGAATATAAAGCAATACTTGTTTCATCAAGAGTATTTATGGACAATAGACAATTTTATATAAAAGAATTTGATAATAACTATTATTACAATTTTAAAGCTGAATATAGATTTTTCAAATTTATAGAAATGTACGTACGTACTCGTATATTTGATATGAAAATTTTTAAAAGAGACATGGAAGCAATAATAAATACTGTAGATACAGATAAACTACCAGGATACAAAAGATTACTTACAGAAGAATACTGGAAAATTTCAGATGACCAATTTGGAGGAGTAGTAACTGAAGTATTAGAGGATGTAAAAAATGGGAATATAGAATTAATAAATGTAGTAAAGCTATTTGCATATTTTGCACACTTTGTTAGAAAAGGACTTATTAACTATGATATGAAAACAATAAAAAGTCTATTCTTTAATGGCATGAATGCATCCTCACTAAATTCGACTTATTGTGAAAATGTAGAAGAAGAATTAGCAAGTTTAGCAATTGAGGAAGATAAATCCCAAGATATGGAAGAAATATTGCAATACTTTAATAATATAAATATTCAATTAAAAGATAAAATGTATAGAGAAAAAGCAGATGAGATATTTAAATATATTCCAATGAGAATGGAATCTTTTTATGATAGATTTGATAAAGAATGCATGGAATTACCAATATTTAAATATTATGATGTATTTCAAATGTTCCAAAGAATTTCTTGTGCAAGTAATGAAGATATAGTTACAATTAAAGAAAAATTATTAGATAGAGCAAAAAGATATGGACAGCAATTACAAGAAGAATTACCAAACTTAAAGAAACTTAAACAAGTTATGGATGACTATATTGATGGTAAAGAGCCAACAATAAAATTAGTAATTTTACAAGAATTTGCAGATGAACTAGGAAATGTAATAAAAGAATATAACAAAAAAACAGGAGAACCAACTTTAGAAGAAGAAATGGCATAATTATAGGATATAAAAAACAAATTTTATAAAAAAATGTATAAAAAAATCCTCTTAAGCAATAATAAGAGTAGACATAAATGTAAAAGGAGGAAAATTATGAAAGCAACTGGAGTTGTAAGAAGAATAGATGATTTGGGTAGAGTAGTAATACCAAAAGAAATAAGGAAAACACTAAGAATAAAAGAAGGAGATCCGCTTGAAATATTTACGGATAGAGAAGGAGAAGTAATACTTAAAAAATATTCTCCAATTGGAGAACTTTCTGAATTTGCAACAGAATACGCAGAGACTCTTGCAAAAACAACAGGGCATATTGCATGTATTACTGATAAAGATACTGTAATTGCTGTATCTGGAGGTTCAAAAAAAGAATTTTTAGAACAGGGAATTAGTGAAGAACTAGAGAGAATAATGGAAGATAAAGAAAAATATACAAGTAAAGAAAATAATGATATAGCAGTTCCAATTACAAAAAACGATAATAAGGAGCGTAGATTTAATTCGCAAGTAGTATACCCAATTATTTCTGATGGAGATACAATAGGAAGTGTTATACTATGGGCAAAAGACAAGGGAATTAAGATGACAGAAGTTGAACAGAAGGTAGTTCAATCAGCAGCAAGTTTTCTAGGAAGTCAAATGGAAATATAAAACAATTAATGTAATATAACTGAAATATAATTGTAATATAAATGTAATAATTCTTGTAACTATACTAAAATCAACGTTTGTACAAAAAAACATAAATAAAATATAAAAATGTACTTGATAAAATAAAAAAAGTGTAGTATAAATATATTGATAATATTTTATTTAGACCACGAAGGAGGAAGATGAATTATGGATAACAGAGAGAATGTTAATAATTTACCAGCAGAATTAAGTGTTTGGACAAAAATAAAAAATTTCTTATGCTATGACATAAAATTAGAATTAACACCAAAACAAGAAAAAGTATTCCAAGAAGTTCATGATTTTTGGAATCAAGAAATTACAACTAAATCTGTACATGACTTTTTGTTTTATGAAATAACAGGAGAAAAAGTTAAAAACTTTTTGTTCAAAGAAATAGAAATAACAGGCGATATTGAACTATAAAAAATGGGGATTTGGGGAACATGACTCAAATTCCTATTTTTGTAATAACTTTTACTATATTATTTTCCAATTTCTCTTGAAAATTGTTTTATTTTGATATAAAATAACAGTGTTTAGGATATACTAAATAAGAAGGAGGAATTTTATATGTCAATAAAAATTGGTATTAACGGATTTGGAAGAATAGGAAATCTAGCATTCCAAGCAGCACTTTCAAAAGAAGGAGTAGATATAGTTGCAATAAATGACCCTTTCATAACAGCAGACTATATGGCTTATATGGTTAAATATGATACAGTACATGGAAGATTTAATGGTACAATATCATCTGAAGAGGGAAAATTAATTGTAAATGGAAAAGAGATAAAAGTATATAACGAGATGGACCCTAAGAATATTCCATGGGGAAAAGATGGTGTTGATTATGTTTTAGAATGTTCAGGAGTATTTACAACAATGGAAAAAGCAGGAGCACATTTAGAAGCAGGAGCAAAAAAGGTAATTATTTCAGCACCTTCAAAAGATGCACCAATGTTTGTAATGGGAGTTAATAATGAAACATATTCACCAGATATGAACATTATATCAAATGCATCATGTACAACTAACTGTTTAGCACCACTTGCAAAAGTTATAAATGATAACTTTGGAATTAAAGATGGTCTAATGACAACAGTTCACTCAACAACTGCAACACAAAAAACAGTTGATGGAGCATCTAAAAAAGATTGGAGAGGTGGAAGAGCTGCTTCAGCTAATATAATTCCATCATCAACAGGAGCAGCAAAAGCCGTTGGAAAAGTAATTCCTGAATTAAATGGAAAGTTAACAGGAATGTCATTTAGAGTTCCAACTGTAGACGTTTCAGTAGTAGACTTAACAGTAAATTTAGCAAAGCCAGCAACATATGAAGAAATATGTAATGCAATAAAAAAAGCTTGTGAAAACGAAATGAAGGGAATAATGGAATATACAGACGAACCAGTTGTATCATCAGACTTTATTCATGACCCACATACTTCTATATTTGATGCAGCAGCAGGAATAGCATTAACAGATACATTTGTAAAACTAGTTGCATGGTATGATAATGAATGGGGATATTCAAACAAGTTAGTAGATTTAGCTTTATATATTTCAAATAAATAGTTATAAAAGTTCTATATACGTTCTAAGCATTATATAAATACTTAGAGCGTTATTATAGAACAATTTTTATCTTAGGAGGATGATGTTTAATGAACAAAAAGACAGTAAATGATATTAATGTAAAAGGAAAAAAAGTGCTTGTTAGATGTGATTTCAATGTACCATTAAAAGATGGAAAAATAACAGATAATACAAGAATAACAGCAGCACTTCCAACAATAAAATTATTAATGGGAAATGGAGCAAAAGTTATACTTTGCTCACATCTAGGTAGACCAAAGGGAGAAGTAAGACCTGAGTTTTCTTTAAAACCAGTTGCTGAAGAATTGGCAAGATTATTAAATACAAATATTAGATTTGCAACAGACATAGTAGGAGAAAGTGCAAAAAAAGAGACTTCAGCATTAAATGATGGAGAAGTTGCGCTACTTGAAAATGTTAGATTTGATTCAAGAGAAGAAAAAAATGATGACACTTTATCTAAAGAATTAGCAAGTTTATGTGATGGGATATATGTAAATGATGCATTTGGAACAGCACATAGAGCACATAGCTCAACAGAAGGCGTATCACACTATGTAAATGAAGCAGTTGCAGGGCTTTTAATGGAAAAAGAAATAACATTTTTGAATGGAACATTAGAAAATCCAGAAAAACCATTTGCAGCAATATTAGGAGGATCTAAAGTTTCAGACAAAATTGGTGTTATAGAAAATTTACTAAAAAAAGTAGATGAAATATTAATTGGCGGAGGAATGGCATATACTTTCCTTAAAGCTAAAGGACATGAAATAGGAGATTCTTTGTGTGAAGAAGATAAAATAGAAGAGGCAAAAAATATAATGAAAAAGGCTGAAGAAGCAGGAGTAAAATTGGTATTTCCAACAGATACAGTAGTAGCACCAGCTTTCAAGAATGAAGATGAAAATATTGATAAAAAAGAAAAACAAAAAGCATTTTTCAAATTCTTAGAAAATAGTAGTGAAAAAGTTGTTGATTCAACTAGAATACCAGAGGGATGGCAAGGATGTGACATAGGACCAAAAACAGCAGAAGAATTTTCAAAAGAGATAAGAGATAAAAAGACAATATTATGGAATGGACCACTTGGAATTTGTGAATTAGATAAATTTAGTATAGGAACAGAAAAAGTAGCAGAAACTATTGCAAAAACAGATAGTATATCAGTAGTTGGAGGGGGAGATTCCGTAGCTGCTATAAAAAAATTAGGATTAGAAAAGGAATTTACACATATATCTACAGGTGGAGGAGCATCACTTGAACTATTAGAAGGAAAAAATTTACCAGGATTAGTGTGCTTAACAGACAAATAATGGCGCGAAAAGGCCTGTCCCATTTGCGCCAAAAAGGAAGGAGAAATTATATGAGAAAGAAAGTAATTGCAGGAAATTGGAAAATGAATATGCTTCCAGATGCTGCTATAAGATTTATAGATGAATTAACACCAATGGTAAAAAATACAGAAAATGAAGTTGTACTTTGCGTGCCATACACTGATTTATTCTATAGTTTACTTGCAGCGCAAAATACAAATATAAAAATAGGAGCTCAAAACATGCATTGGGAAGAATCTGGTGCATATACAGGTGAAGTTTCAGCTAAAATGTTAAAATCAATAGGTGTTGAATATGTTATAATTGGTCATTCAGAAAGAAGACAATATTTTGCAGAAACAGATGAAACTGTAAATAAAAAAATAAAGGCAGCTTTTGCGAATGAACTAAAACCAATAGTATGTGTTGGAGAAACATTGGAACAAAGAGAATCAGGTGATGCTTTAAATGTTATTACAATGCAAACACAAAAAGCTTTAGAAGGACTAACAGAGGAACAAGTAGCAAATACAATTATTGCTTATGAACCTATTTGGGCAATTGGCACAGGAAAGACTGCTACATCTGAAGATGCTAATGAAGCTATAAAAGCAATTAGAAATAAAATTTCAGATTTATATGGACAAAATACATCAAATAGGATTATAATACAATATGGAGGTAGCGTAAAATCTACTAATGCAAAAGAATTATTTGAGATGTCAGATATAGATGGAGGATTAGTAGGTGGAGCAAGCTTAAAAGCTGAAGAATTTGCTAAAATTGTAAATTATAATTAGAAAGGACAAAAATATGGACAAAAATGTTACAATGCTAATGATATTAGATGGTTTTGGAATTAATGAAAATGAACAAGCCAATGCAGTAAAAATTGCAAAAACACCTAATATTGATAAACTAATGAAAACTTGCCCTACAACACAAATATATACAAGTGGATTAAATGTAGGATTACCAGATGGACAAATGGGAAATTCAGAGGTTGGACACACAAATATTGGAGCAGGAAGAATAGTATATCAAGAATTAACAAGAATTACAAAAGCTATTGAAGATGGAGATTTCTTTAGTATTCCAGAATTAGTTGAAGCAATCGAAAATTGCAAAAAACATAATTCTAAATTGCATATATTAGGATTACTTTCAGATGGAGGAGTTCATAGTCACAATCGTCATTTATATGCATTATTAGAACTAGCAAAAAGAAAAGATTTTGAAAATGTATATGTTCATTGTTTCATGGATGGTAGAGATACTCCACCAACTTCAGGAGAAGGATATATTATAAAACTTGAAGAAAAAATGAAAGAAAAAGGCGTTGGGAAAATTGCATCAATTTCAGGAAGATTTTATGCAATGGATAGAGATAAAAGATGGAATAGAGTTCAAAAAGCATATGATGCAATTGTAAATGGAGAAGGAATCAAAAGCAATTCAGCTGTATCTGCAATTGAAGGTTCATACCAAAAAGAAGTTTTTGATGAATTTGTGGAGCCAACAATTATATGCCAAAATAATGAACCTATAGCTAAAATAGAAGAAAATGATTCAGTAATATTCTTTAATTTTAGACCAGATAGAGCAAGAGAACTTACAAGAGCAATTGTAGATCAAGATTTTAGTGAATTTGAAACTAAAAAAATGAACATAGATTATGTATGTTTTACACAATATGATGAAACAATGCCAAACGTAAAAATTGCTTTTAAACCAGAAACTTTGAAAAACACATTTGGAGAATATATTAGTAAGAAAGGTCTAACACAATTAAGAATAGCAGAAACTGAAAAATATGCACATGTTACATTTTTCTTTAATGGAGGAGAAGAAAAACAATATCCAGGAGAGGATAGAATATTAGTACCTTCACCAAAAGTAGAAACTTATGATTTAAAACCTGAAATGAGTGCATATGAAGTTACAGATAAAGTAGTAGAAGCAATTAATTCTAAAAAATATGATTGTATTATACTAAACTATGCTAATCCAGATATGGTTGGGCATACAGGAAACCTAGACGCAGCTGTCAAAGCAATAGAAACTATTGATGAATGTGTAGGAAGAGTAGTAGAAGCAATAAGAAAAAATAATGGAGTAATGTTAATTACTGCAGACCATGGAAATGCAGAGCAAATGTTGGATTACAAAACTGGTGAACCACATACTGCACATACAACTAATCCAGTACCATTAATATTAGTAGGAAAAGATGATGTAAAATTAAAAGAAGGAAAACTTGCAGATTTAGCTCCAACTATGTTAAAATTAATGGGACTAGAAAAACCAGAAGAAATGACAGGTGAAAGTATATTAGCCAATTAGCTCTAAGGAAGGAGTAACAAACCTTATATAATATATAAATGGTGATAATAGACATGGTACAAAATTTAGAGATAAAAGGCATATATTCTGAAATACAGAAGGAACTGTTTTATCTAATTCCAGAAAAATGGGATAGAATATATTTATTTGCTTCTGTAATAGAAAAAATGCCAGGATTGGAAACAGGAGAATTATTCTTTTATTATTTTCCAAAAGGAATATTAAAGAAAAATCCAATAAATGTATATGAAATTCCATATAAATTTAATCTAAATGAAGATGAATATATAAAATTAATAGAAAAGTTATATAATAAAATAAAAAAAATAAGGGAAGTTTTAAAAAAAAATAATAACAGACTATGGAATAGTGTGACTATTAGAATAGAAGGATTAAAATTTGAAATAGAATATAATTATGGAAATTTTAATCTTCCACACTATTCTAATACAGATATGCATATAATATGGAAATATTTGAATCTAAAACTTCCAGATGAAGCCTTTTCTAAAAAAGAAATGGAAATAATAAGAAGGTATATAAATGAAACAATATATTTTCAGCCAGATATTGAAACATATGTGGAATCTATATATAAAAATCCAGTAAAAAAGATACTTGCATATAATAGGGAAAAAAAGAGTTCAGAATATAGGAAAGAAACTGACATAGAAAAAATGGAAAGACAAGCTAAAAATAGATTCAATGACCAGAGATATACATATAAAATAAAGGAAAAAAGAAAATTAAGGATTTTGTTAGAAAAGAAAACTACAAAGAGCATACCTAAGAGCTATATAGAACAAATCGAAGAACAAAGAAAAGCAGTTAAGAGTCAAATTCTTAAGCATAATTAATGGTAATATCGTAATATTACGTATTATATATAAAGAAAGGAAGATTTAGCATGAAAGATTATTTAGGAATTGAAAGTGTAAAAGCACTAGAAGTATTGGATTCAAGAGGAAATCCAACAGTTCAAGTTGAAGTAGTTACAGAGGGAGGATTCTCAGGTGTAGCAATGGTTCCATCAGGAGCATCTACAGGAAGTTTTGAAGCTGTAGAATTACGTGATGGAGACAAAGAAAGATATTTGGGAAAAGGTGTTCAAAAAGCAGTTGACAATGTAAATAATATAATTGCTGAAAAACTAGAAGGTGTTAATGTTTACGACCAAGTAAAAATAGATAAAATGTTAATAGATATTGACGGAACAGAAAACAAAGCAAAATTAGGAGCAAATGCTACATTAGGTGTATCATTAGCAGTAGCTAGAGCAGCTAGTCAATCTCTAGGAATGAGCCTATACAACTACATTGGAGGAGTAAATGCAAAAGAATTACCAGTTCCAATGATGAATATAATGAATGGTGGAAAACATGCAGATAGTGGACTAACAGTACAAGAATTTATGATTATGCCTGTTGGAGCAAAAACATTTAAAGAATGTATGAGAATGGGTGTTGAAGTATACCACAATTTGAAAAAAGTTTTAAAAGAAAAAGGACTATCTACTGCAGTAGGAGATGAAGGTGGATTTGCACCAAATGTATCTAGTGAAAAAGAAGCATTAGATTTAATATTAGAAGCAATAGAAAAAGCAGGATATGTTCCAGGTAAAGATATTTGCTTAGCATTGGATGCTGCTTCAACAGAAATGTTTGATGAAGCTAAAAAAGTAGGAAAAGATGGATATTTATTCTGGAAAACTGGAGAATTCAAGACAAAAGAACAAATGGTAGACTTTATAGTAGATTTAGCAAATAATTATCCAATTATCTCTATAGAAGATGGTTTAGCAGAAGAAGATTGGGAATCTTGGAAAGTATTAACAGATAAAATTGGAGATAGAGTACAATTAGTAGGTGATGATTTATTTGTTACAAATATTAAGAGACTACAAAAAGGTATAGATATGGGAGTTGCAAATAGCATATTAATTAAATTAAATCAAATAGGAACATTAACAGAAACATTAGATGCTATTGAATTAGCTCATAAAAATGGATATACAGCTGTTGTTTCACATAGAAGCGGTGAAACAGAAGATACAACATTAGCAGATGTTGCAGTTGCTACAAATGCAGGACAAATAAAAACTGGTGCACCATGTAGAACAGATAGAGTTGCTAAATATAATAGATTATTAAACATTGGAGATGAATTAGAAGATATAGCAGTGTTTAGAGGAAGAAAAGCAATAAAATAATCGGAAGGGGAAGAACCCCTTCCGTTTTTTTGACGTAGTCTTGTTAATGGACGAGTTGCCATTGAAAATCAGAATACGTATCTTGAAACTTATGAAGTAAATCTACAAGGTCTGCCTCGGTGCTTTTACCGACTACCAAAACTTTGTCACCATTGACACCAGTAATGCCAAATCCCAACAAATCGTTGGTCTTGTTACCAAAATGATTTTTGTAAACCTTGATGAGGTTTACTCCTACGGAGTGAGGATATTTTTCAAAAGTAACTGTGTTTTGGGAATCTGTAACGATTTCTACATCCGTATTCTTATCCTTAGCCATAACAATAAGACCTCCAAAAAAGTATTGTACATATAATTATACAACAAATTGAAGAAAAAATCAAATTTTACATCGTTAGCTCTAGACAAATTGTTTAAAATAGAGTAAGATATATATAACATTGGGGTATCGCCAAGCGGTAAGGCATCGGACTCTGACTCCGACATTCCTGTGTTCGAATCACAGTACCCCAGC
>CALXQG010000036.1 GCA_944390515.1 uncultured Clostridia bacterium | reverse complement strand
AACTCACTTATATTATGCACTTTAAGGTAGATAGACAGGATACGCAGATTTTTGAGGTTAAATACAAAAAGTCGCGAACAGGATAGGTATTCAAAACAAATTGAGAAGGATAAGGAAGAAAGTATCTTACATGAAGTGTAAATTAGTAAGTATGAGAAATAAAAAAATTAATAGTGTTGAACAATTATAATATTAAGATCTACACTAAATGTTTTGAAAGGTAAATTAACTAATAAGTTATACGAGGAGGGATTAAATTGAAGAAAAATCAAGGACAGGATTTAATGCGCTCAAGTGCAGCAGAATATTTAACTTACATTGCAGCAACAGGAGAAAACGGAATAGAATTAAGATATGAAGATGAAGATATTTGGCTTACACAAAAAATGTTAGCTACATTATATGATGTAAATATAGCAACAATAAATGAACACATTTCAAATATTTATAAAGATAACGAACTCGAAAAAAAATCAACTATTAGGAATTTCCGAATAGTTCAAAAAGAAGGAAATAGACAAGTTTCAAGAAATGTTGCTCATTATAATTTACAAATGATAATAGCAATTGGATTTAAAGTTGACAATGAAAGAGCGGTACAATTTAGGAAATGGGCTAATCAAATAGTAAAAGATTTTACTATTAAAGGTTGGGTAATGGATGATGAACGATTGAAAAATGGTGGTTCTATATTAACTGAAAAGTATTTTGAAGAACAACTAGAACGTATAAGAGAAATAAGAATGTCAGAAAGAAAGTTTTATCAAAAAATAACAGATATTTATGCAACTTCGATTGATTATGATAAAACTGCAAAAGCAACAACGAGATTTTTTACATCCGTTCAAAATAAATTACATTATGCTGTTTCAGGAAATACTGCAGCTGAAATAATTTATAATAGAGCCAATAGTAAAAAAGAACATATGGGATTAACTTCATGGCATGGAGCACCAAATGGTAAAATACATAAATATGATGTGATTATTGCAAAAAATTATTTATCAGCAACAGAAATAGGACAATTAGAAAGAATGGTATCTGCATATTTAGATTTAGCAGAAATGCAAGCAATGAGACATATTCCAATGACTATGGCAGATTGGGAAGAAAGGCTAAATGGATTTTTAACACTATGGGATCATGATGTACTAAAAGACAATGGGAAAATATCTGCAGAAATGGCAAAGATTCATGCAGAAACAGAATTTGAAAAATATAGAATTATACAAGATAGAATTTATATATCGGATTTTGATGAACTGCTATTGAATACGAAAAAAATTGATAAAAAAATAAATAATAAGGAAGGCATATATTTTTACCACAAAAATGAGTAATTTCTTATAGATGTAATGAAATGTTAATTATTTAGATACCTACAAAATAACTACTTTGACGAATTGAAATAGGCACTAAAAACTTTATTATCAAGCATTTAGACCAGTAGTGACAGGGTACACAATTATGTGTGGTTAAATAGAAGAAGTTCCGAGGAGAGTAGATATTCAAAACAAATTCAGAGAGATAAGAGTAACATAAAATAAGTGTAGAAAGGAGTGTATGATGTATTTTATAAAATATATCATACAAGATAAAATATGGATAAATTTACTATTATAAAAATAATGAATGAAGCGATGATACGATTAAAAATCAGCAAAAAACAAGACTATAAAAGAAATGAGACAATAAGAGAATTTTTAGAAGATGAAGCATTGTTTTTTAAAATAAAAAAAGAAACTGCCATAAAAGTATTAACTAGTGTAGGTGTTAAAGAAGAAAAATTAGAAGAAACATACCAGAAATTAATTGAAAAAAATGTGTATGATAATTTAATTAGAAAAGGAAAAATTAATCCTAAAGATGATAAGCTGATAATAAAATATAATTAGTAAAAGGAGAAATATGAAATGCAGGATAAATATATAAAAGATTTTTATGATGAGGTATGCAAAAATTTTGAAGGAAATTATAAAATAATTCTAGAACCAAATAGAAAACTTAAAAAGGATTGGATAGAATATGATACGGTAAAGTGGGAATTAGAAGATATAATGAAGGATTTTGTTAATGATTTATTAAAAAATAAATCTCTTAATTTAGAAGAAAAAATTATTAAAATATATGAGTTTATATGTATAAACTACATATATGATGTAAATGTTTTGTATTTTTTTATAAAAGATGAAAGTGATCCAACTAATATTAAGTATATTGCACCAGATTGGTATGGACGTGTTGTAGGACAAGACTGGATAGAAAAAAGAAAAAAGCATAACAGAAGAATTTGTTATGAATTTTCAAGGTTTTATGCTAAAGCTATAAATATTTTAATAGATGATAATAGTGAATTGGAAGCATTTATGCTAGGAGATAGAGAAAATACACATTATGTTGTAGGATTAACAGGACAAGACTATAGTGTAATATTAGATCCAGACGATTTTAATAGTGTAAAAGATCTTACAAGATTAAAAATGGGTTTAACTATTAAAGGAATACATATTTTAAGGGATGAAAGGGAGATTTTCAAGAAATCAGTTGATAAATTTAATAAAGGTAGATTAGATGAATTGAAAGAAATTGAAGAAATGAAGAAGAATTTAAGAGATAAAGACTTTATTAAGTATATTATTGAGTCAATTAAAATAATAAATAAGCACAATATTGATTCACAGGGATTTTTTGAATATATAAGGTTTTTAATTGAAGAATCTGGAATTGAGATTGAAAAAGTTTGGAAAGAAGATAAGTATGCAAATGAAAAAAGGTATGAAAGATGTTTATACTTTGAGTTCAATAACAAAATATATTTATTAGATAGTATTAATAAAGATTTATCAATTATAAATTTAGAAAAATTAGATAGAAATTTGTTTATATTTAATTCCTTGGAAAATCAATATAAGTACTATGGGGGATAATTATGGAAGGAGAACACGGTGTATGAATTTTAATAGACTTGAAAAATTAAATGATTTATTAACTAATGAATTAAGAAGAAAACCTACTATTATATTAGACCCAAATCCAGAGCAAGCATATCGTATATTTGGAACGGCAAAAGATATAGTTGTAGGAATAGATGCTGATGATTGGGAGATACCAGATGAATTAAAATCTTTTGTTGTAGATGTCGCTAGGAGTAATGTTAGCATAGAAGAAAAAATATTAGAAATATATCAAAAACTATGTGAGGATTACACCTATGACGACAATGTTTTATCATATATTAAAAAGAATGACGATGAAACATTCTTTTTACCAGATACATATGGAAGGAAAACTGATTCTACTTGGAAGAATAATAGACAAAAACATAATAGAAGAAATTGTTTTGAAATTTCTAGAATACTTGCAAAATCTATTACTGAAGCTATAAAACTTTCAGGCTGTTCTAAAAATTATGATGTATGTATCATATGGGATGAAGCTAATACCCATTATTTTGTAGGAATAGCTTGTAATGAATATTATGTATCACTTGATTTAGATGATTTTACACAGATAAAGGACCTTACAAGAATGAAAACAGGACTAACTCTAGAAGGAATAAAAACCTTAGAAGATTCATCTGGCAAGTTTGGAAGAGTAATAAAACAATTTAATGAAGATAGAAGTAAAATTGCTAAAGATCATATTCATACAAAGATAGAAACATTAAATCAAGTTGATAATGCTGACAATCAAGAATTAGAAGATAGTGTAGAATTGGACGATATAATCTTTTTGCAATATGCAGTACAGATATTGAAGGAAGACTATAATCTTGATTCTGCTGGAATATATGAATATTTAAAAGAGATAGTAGATACAAGGTTGGGAGCTAGATTCCGCAAAAAAGTCTGGAAAGAAGTTATAAATCAACCCGGTATTGGTGCCAGATATACACGTTGTTTAATAGTAACTATTAATGATATTCCATATATAATTGATGTAACAAAAGATGTTCCAAGTGAAATTTTTAGAAAATTTGATGAAACGGAAAATAATAAAAAAGAATCAGAAGTTATTCCGTTTAAAGATATGAACCGTGATTGGAAAAATGATCCATATGATGGAAGGTAGTAGTGAAGTGCAGATTAGATTTAGACATAAAGGAGAACTACAAAAGTATATTATACTTAAGTAGTTCTCCTATGACTGAATAAATTTTATTAATTTAAACCATATAAATTTCCACTAAGTAATAGTTCTGCTCTTTTTGCAGTTTTTTCATCAGATTTTAAAGAATTTTCTATAAATTCTGGATGCTTAATTAAAAATTGTTTCATAGTTTCATCTGGATTTTTAAAGAAATCTTTTAGCATACTTAGTTGAGTTTCATTAATAATACCTTTTTTATAAGCTGTTTCAAATAAAGTATTATCTACATTAACTAGAGGTAAAAATTTAATACCTTCTGCCTCAAGTTTTTCTCTTCCACCTTGCATACGATCAACAACTACACATGACCAAGCAATTCTACCCTCTAAATTTTTAATTGCAGGAATCCAAGCTCTTAAATAACTTGAGGCAACAGTAACTATATCTGCAATATGTAATACTTTTTTTCCTGTGATATTTGTTATTTCTAAAGTGTTTTCAAATTTACTATCACTAATAACACTAGATAAATCTTTATAAATAGAAATATGAGGTTTATTTAAAAGGTATGCAAGTATAATAGAGAAAAACCAATCACGCCTTGCACCACCAGAAATATAATCAACATCAGATATATTTATATTTTCTAAAATATAATTTTTCATAGAATCAATAACATTATGATAAATCTCATTTTCCTCATATTGTTTTAATACTTTTTTAAATACTTTATTTGGTAAAGTTAATTTGTCAGATAATGCTTCATCAATAAAAGATAATAAATTAGCAGCATCTTTTTCACTACCATATACAAAATGAGTATTTATAAAATATGGTCCAATCTTACCAGAAGTGTACCAAAAAGGCTTATTCTCTTCACAAAATCTTATGGCATTTGTTTCAAATAAATAAGAAATAATTTCAGACATAAAAATTCCTCCTTTAAATTAATTAAGCAAATAATATTATAAAAAAAATAATAAGTCAATAATTTATTTAAGAATACCAAAACTTAAATTTATGTATTGACTTTTTTTTAGTATTTATATATAGTAGTTAAAGTTAAGGAGGTAAAATATGAGACACTTAATTGATATTAAAGATTTGTCGATAGAAGAAATCAATGCATTAATCAGTGTAGCAAAAGATATTATTCAAAATAAAGAAAAATATCAAAGAAAATGTCAAGGTAAAAAATTGGCAACTTTATTTTATGAGCCAAGTACAAGAACAAGATTAAGCTTTGAAGCTGCAATGATAGAACTAGGAGGAAATGTTTTAGGATTTTCTTCATCTAATTCAAGCTCAGCTCAAAAAGGCGAAAGTGTAGGAGATACAGTAAGAGTAGTTGGAGGATATGCAGATATTATTGCTATGAGACATCCAAAAGAAGGAGCAGCACTTGTTGCAGCAATGAAATCAGAAGTTCCAATTATAAATGCAGGAGATGGAGGACATAATCATCCAACTCAAACTTTAACAGATTTATTAACAATTCAATGTGAAAAAGGCAGATTATCTAATTTGACAATAGGAATCTGCGGAGATTTAAAATTCGGTAGAACAGTTCATTCTTTAATAACAGCTATGTCAAGATATAAAAATATTAAATTCGTATTAATTTCACCTGAAGAATTAAAAATACCAGATTATATAAAAAAAGATATACTAGAAAAAAACAATATAGAATATTTAGAAACAAATAGTTTAGAAGAATATATGGATAAGTTAGATATCCTATATATGACCAGAGTACAAAGAGAAAGATTTTTTAATGAAGAAGACTATATAAGGTTAAAAGACTATTATATATTAAATAAAGAAAAATTGATAAGTGCAAAGAAAGATTTATGCATTATGCATCCACTACCTAGGGTTAATGAAATTGCTACAGAAGTAGACGATGATCCAAGAGCTGCTTATTTCAAGCAAGCTAAATATGGAAAATATATTAGGATGGCATTGATACTAAATTTATTGGAGGAAAAACATGTACAAAAATATCATCCAGAATTACCTGAAAAACTTGTAAATGTAATAAAATGTAAAAATCCAAGGTGCATTACATCCATAGAACAAGAACTACCACATATTTGCGTGTTAGCAGATAAAGAAAATAAGATATATAGATGTAAGTATTGTGAAGAAAAAATAGATAAAGGAGAGTAATTTATATGAAGGTATTACTAAAAAATGGAAATGTAATCGATTATAAAAATAAATTAAATGATAAATTAGATATCATAATTGAAGATGATAAAATTCTAAAAATAGGAAAAAATCTTAATGAAAGTGCAGATGAAATAATAGACTGTACAAGCTACAATATTATACCAGGTATGATAGACATGCATTGTCATTTAAGAGAGCCAGGTTTTGAATATAAAGAGACTATAGAAACAGGATCAAAAAGTGCTGTTGCAGGAGGATTTACAACAATTTGCCCAATGCCTAATACTAGACCAACACCAGATAATAAAGAAACTATGAAAAAGATATTAGAAGAAGCAAAAAGAGTAAATTTATGTAATGTTTTATCATATGCTTCTGTAAGTAAAGGTGAAAAAGGTGAAGAATTAGTTGATTTTGAAGAATTAAAAAATGCTGGAGCAATAGCTTTTTCAGATGATGGAATGCCTGTTACAAATAGTAATATGATGAGACAGGCTATGATACATGCAGATAAATTAGGAACTTTTGTAGCTTCACATTGTGAAGAAAAGTCAGTAGCAAAAGGAGCAATAAACGCAGGAAAAGTTGCAGAAGAACTTGGTGTTGACGGAGTTTTACCAGAAGCAGAAGAGATTATGGCAGCTAGAGAAATTGTTATTTCCGAAACTAATAATGTAAGAGGACATATATGCCATATAAGTACGAGAACAACTAAAAATATGGTTAGAGATGCCAAAAAAAGAGGAGTAAAAATAACTTGCGAAACTTGTCCACATTATTTTTCTTTTACAGTAGATGAAGTAAAAAAATCAGGTACAAATGCAAAAATGAATCCACCATTAAGAGAAGAAAAAGATAGACTAGCAATTATAGAAGGTTTAAAAGAAGGAACAATAGATTGCATAATAACAGACCATGCACCACATAGTAAAGAAGAAAAAGAACAGGAATTAGCAAAAGCACCAAATGGTATAATTGGATTTGAAACAGCACTATCTGCAGAAATAATGAATTTAGTAGATACAGGAGATATTGATTATTTAGAGTTAGTAAAACTAACATCATACAATCCAGCTAAATTACTAAAAATAGATAGAGGAACAATAGAAGAAGGTAAAATTGCAGATTTAACAATATTTAATCCAAACGAAAAATATATTTATACAGAAGATAAGATAGTTTCAAAATCTAAAAATAGTCCATTTATAGGGAAAGAATTAAAAGGAAAAGTAAAATATACAATTGTAAGTGGAAGAGTAGTATACAAAGATAAGGAGGAAAACCAATGAAAAATGCAATAGACAATCTAATAGAAAAAATCAAAAAAACTAATAATCCAACAGTTATGGGATTGGATCCAAGATATGAGATGATACCAGAATATATTAGAAAAAAATATGATAAAACACTAAAAGGAGTTGCGAGTTGTATAGTTGAGTTCAATAAAAAACTAATAGATGCAATTTGTGATGTTATACCAGCTGTAAAACCACAAATAGCCTTTTATGAAATGTATGGAATAGAAGGTATGAAAGCTTTTGAAGAAACTTGCAAATATGCTAAAGAAAAAGAATTAGTAGTAATAGCAGATATAAAAAGAGGAGATATTGGAACAACGGCAAAAGCATACTCAAATGCATTTCTTGGAAAAACTTTAGTAGGAGATAAAGAAGAAAGTATATATGATGTTGACTTTGTAACATTAAATCCATACATGGGAATAGATAGTATAAAACCATTTTTAGAAGATTGCAAAAAATATAATAAAGGTGTATTTATTTTAGCAAAGACTTCAAATCCATCATCAGGAGATTTGCAAGATATGAAATTAGAAAATGGAGAAGAAGTATATATAAAAACAGCAAAATTAATAGAAGAATGGGGAAAAGACTTTATAGGAGAATATGGATATAGCAGTGTTTCAACTGTTGTAGGGGCAACTTATCCAAAACAATTAGAGGAAATTAGAAATGTAGCAAAACACTCATATTTTTTAATACCAGGGTATGGTGCTCAAGGAGGTAAAGCTACAGATATAGCTTATGGATTTGATAAAAATAAATTAGGAGGAATTGTAAATGCTTCAAGAAGTCTGATGTATTCATATAAATCAGATTTATGGAAAGATAAATATACTGAAGAAGAATTTGAAAAAGCAACTTTAGCAGAAGCTATTAGAATGAGAGATGAATTAAATAGTGCTATTAATAAATAAGAAAGGAAATTGAATTATGCCAAAACAAGTTTTATGCAAATTAATAAAAAAAGAAGAAATAATAAAAGATATATATAAATTTAGTGTAGAAGCGGAAGAAATAGTAAAATTATCAAAGCCAGGTAATTTTATAGAAATAAGAGTTTCAAATCAAACAGAACCATTTTTAAGAAGACCTATAAGCATATATAATTTAGATAGAGAAAATGGAATATTGGAATTCATATTTCAAGTAAAAGGAAATGGAACTAATATTTTAGCTGAAAAAGAAGTTGGAGATAAGATAGATATTATAGGACCATTAGGAAATGGAACATTTAGAATAGATAAATACAATAAAATTGCAATAATAGGAGGAGGAATAGGAATATTTCCACTATATGAACTTGCAAAACAAGCAAAAGAGCAAGGAAAAGAAGTTTATTGCTATTTAGGTTTTAGAAATAAAGATTTTGTTATGTTAGAAAAAGAGTTCGAAAAAGTAACTGATAATTTAGTAATAACAACAGATGATGGAAGTTATTCTAAAAAAGGTTTTGCAATAGATTATTTAATAGAAGACATGAAAAAAGAAGAATATGAATGTATTTGCGCATGTGGACCAATTCCAATGCTAAGAGCAGTAAAACAATATGCTAAAGAGGATATTAGCGCCCAAATATCTTTGGAAGAAAAAATGGGATGTGGTTTAGGTGTATGTTTAGGTTGTGCTGTAAAAACTGCAAAGAGTACTAAAGAAGCCCCAGAATATTTTCATGTTTGCAAAGGTGGGCCAGTATTTAATGCAAAAGATGTAGATTTTTAATGGGAGGAAATAGAGGATATGAATACAAAAATAAATTTTGCAGGAATAGAAATGAAAAATCCAGTAACTGTTGCATCAGGTACATTTGGATATGGAAGAGAATATAGTGAGTTTTTTAATTTGAGTTTACTTGGAGCTGTTATAACAAAAGGCACTTCACTAAAACCTAAAAGTGGAAATAAGCCTCCAAGAATATGTGAGACTGCAAGTGGAATGCTAAATAGTATAGGACTTCAAAATCCAGGAGTAGAATATTTCGCAAATAATGATTTACCATTTTTAAAGAAGTTTGATACAAAAATAATTGTTAATGCTTGTGGAAGTTCTATAGATGAATATGTGGACTTATGTAGAATACTAAACACTCTAGATATCGATGGAGTAGAATTAAATCTATCTTGTCCAAATGTAAAAGAAGGATGTATGGCATTTGGAAATACTTACGAAGGAGTAAAAAAAGTTACAAGCGCAGTAAGAAAAGTATTAGATAAACCATTAATTGTAAAATTAACACCTAATGTTACAGATATTGCAAGTATTGCAAAAGGAGTAGAAGATGGAGGAGCGGATGCAGTTTCTTTAATTAACACATTGCTTGGAATGAAAATAGATATTTACAAAAGAAAACCTATGCTTGCAAATAACACAGGTGGACTATCAGGACCTGCAATTAAACCGGTTGCAGTAAGAATGATATATCAAGTTTCAAAAGCTGTTAATATTCCAATTTTAGGGATGGGTGGAATTATATCTGGAGAAGATGCTATAGAATTTATGTTAGCAGGAGCTAGTGCTATTTCTATAGGTGCAGGCAATTTTATAAATCCATATACAAGTATAAAAACTATAGAAGGTATCCAAGAGTATATGAAAAAATGCGGAATAGAAAATGTTTCAGATATTGTAGGAAAAGTAGAGATGAATTAAAGTATAAAAAACTTTACGATAAAAAAGATTAAAAAGATTACATAAAGTTGAGAATTTTGAGAAAATATGTTATAATATATACAGTACTTAAATAAGTCATTTAGGAGGAATTAATATGACAGTAGTAGCAGAGTATATTGAGCGGGGAAGATACAGTGTAACTGCCGAAGGAGTCACAATGCATGTGACGGAATCTCTTTTCAGCAAAGAGAAACATTGGAGAAAAGAGATTTCAGACATGGAGGAAAATTTTAATCTCCATGGTATAGAAGTAACGTATAACGCTATATTGGAAGCGCTCAGCAAAGAAGGCCGGGAGATATTTTCCAGACGTTCAGAGGTTGAAAATTCGGTAGAGGGGTGGATAATTCACCCCCCTTTTTTTGTCATATGATAAGTTTTTTATTTTAATAGACTATTTTTGTTGGCTTTGATATTGCCTATATTCTTCAGCACAAATAGCTGACTGTTCTAATACTGAATTTATAATTGTTGAAATTAAGCGATGTTTATTTTCACTAGAATAAGGTTTATCACAGTTTTCTAAGTAATAATTAATGCCGTTAGAAAGAAATAATTCAAAGGTATCAAAAAAATCTTCACTTAAAAACATATTTGACTTTATAGCTTGCTTCTTCTTATCTATTTCTTTTCTTAAATCATTAATAACATGTCCTAGGCCTTGATTTTCACCATTCATACTAGAGCCGATAGATGTTAAGGGCTGACATTCAAAACTAGCTTCACCGATTTATCTTGTTTATCAAGTTAGGACTAACAGTGTCAGATGATAGTATTAAATAATTTCCACCACCTAAGTCAAAAATATAATTTTGAGAATCATCAACAGAAAAAGGCGAATTAGTAAACGATGTACTACAATGATTTTCAAAAGAACTATAAAGTTGATTAGATAATTTTCTAAGTCGCCTATCAGTCTCAATATAACCATATCTTGTATTACAATCTTTTATACCAGAAGTATCAAAATAGCTAACACCCTTAAAAGAGATATTTTTCTGTTGTACTTGGTTTAAGAAAAAGCTATAAAGATAATTTTTATTTAAAAAACCACTTACAGGATTTCTAATCAAATTATTCAATAGAAGATTTAAATCATTCATATTCAAAATACCAAGATCAATAGGATCTTCCGCTAATTTACCAGTCATATAGTTATGAATAAATAAGCACTTATTTGTAGTAAGTGGCATTGAAGAATTTTCTGGTTCTAAAGGATAAGTTGCAGATGTATTCTTTGAGGAATCTAACTTATATGTACTATTTCCAGACATAACACTAGATACAATTTGTACAGCATGTTCCGCAAGACTTTTAGACTGTTTTGGAGATAATTCAAAACAACTCGAAATCCTATAATTATTAAAAAATTTAGATACACCTGAATCAAATAAAGCTTT
The DNA here is from genome assembly GCA_944390515.1 of uncultured Clostridia bacterium. Lineage (GTDB taxonomy): Bacteria > Bacillota > Clostridia > TANB77 > CAG-508 > CALXVA01. The sequence continues at coordinate 767 of CALXQG010000036.1, read as the reverse complement.
TAAATCTTCAAATAGATTATTACCTAGAATAGAAGCTGAAAGCTTATTTTCGGCTTCACGTTCTTGAGCTTTAGAGTAAACATCATATATATTATCATATTCGCCAGAGTTAACAATTCCATATGAAATGTCTAAATATCTAGGTGCTGTGGAGTTACTTCTACCACAAGTTGATATACAATCACTTTGTAATATAGACTTTATTTTTCCAAACAAAGTCTGAACATCTATACTAGAATCATCAATTAATATAGCAAATTCATCTCCTCCAATTCTGGAAATAGAAAAGCTAATTTGTGGATAAGTTTCAGCTATACATTTTTCTATTACTTTTAAAGAGTTTTCAAGTGCTATATTAGCTTGAGGTTCGGAATAAGTTTTATTGAATGCATTTAATTTATTAAAATCACAAAAGATTAATGAAAAATCTTTTTTAGAAGAATATATAGGTATTAAAATATTATCAAAATATTGTCTTGTAAATATTTGAATATCATCAAAATTTGATGTAGAAAAATCCTTAAGAGTCTCTAATAAATGGGAAAATGTATTCATATATAATTCCTCCTCTTATAACAATATTATATATACTTATTATGTGATTGTCAAACAAAATATTTTATATATTTGTAAATCAATTTTAACATTTATATATACCCCCTTATTTACAAGAATACCAGATAGGGTATATAATAATTCTGGTGGTGATAAATATGAAAGAAGATTGTCAAAAGAAAACTATAAGAAGTGAAGAAGAAAAGAAAAGA
>CALXQG010000035.1 GCA_944390515.1 uncultured Clostridia bacterium | reverse complement strand
CTATATAAATGGGCAAAGAACAATAAAGAAATTTCACTTGATGTTTATATGATAGAACAGCCGAAAGTGGCTTAAATACTGAAAAAATTGAGAAGGAGGAATTAAAAATGAGCCGGACATAGCAAATGGCATAATATTCAAGCAAAAAAAGGTAAGGCAGATGCCGCAAGAGGAAAAATATTTACAAAATTAGGTAGAGAATTATTAATAGCAGTAAAACAAGGAGGACCTGATCCTGCTGGTAATTCTAAACTTAAAGATGTAATAGCAAAATGTAAGGCAAACAATATGCCTAATGATACTATAAATAATGCGATAAAGAAAGCTTCAGGTGCAGGTAGCAATGAAAATTATGAAGAAATTACATATGAAGGATATGGTGTTAACGGTGTTGCAGTTATAGTAGAGGCAAGTACAGATAATAAAAATAGAACCGCTGCAGATGTTAGACATGCTTTTGACAGAGCAGGTGGAAACTTAGGAACATCAGGTTGTGTATCATATTTATTTTCAAAAAAAGGTGTAATAGTTATAGACAAAACAACAACAGATTTATCAGAAGATGATATGATGATGCTTGCACTAGATAATGGAGCAGAAGATTTTGAAGCAACTGATGAGTGCTATGAAATTACAACTACTCCAGAAGATTTTGGAACTGTAAGAGAAGCTTTAGAGGGACAAGGATTAGAATTTTTACAAGCAGAAGTTCAATTAGTTCCATCTACATATATTAAATTAGATGAAAAAGATGGAGAAAAAATGCAAAGATTAATAGACAACCTAGAAGATTTAGATGATGTTATGAATGTTTACCATAACTGGGAAGAATAAGTAAATAAATATTATGAAGACAGAATTTATGTGGCAAATATCTAAATTCTGTCTTTTATATTAAGAAAGGGGTTTACATATGAAGAAAAAAAGTTTATTAATTACAATTATCGTACTATTAGTTATATTAATACTTGCAGGAGGAATATTTGCATATATATATTTAGCGACTGATATTTTGAAAACAGATAAAGAAGCTTTTGCTAAATATGCTTTAAAATTAGGAGACCAAGAAAAAGGATTTGTACCAAACATTTTAGAACAATATGAAAGCAAAAAAATGACAAATGCTTATGAAAATAGTGGAGAGATTACAGCAACTACAGAAGTATTATCAGATTCAATTGATTCAAATATTCAGGTAATGAAGAACTATGTTGAATTTGGAAACAATACAAATATTTCATTTGATGGAAAAGTGGATACTACAAATAAAAAAGTTGAACAAAACATTTCGATTAATTATAGCGATAATGTTAGTTTTCCTTTTAAATATAAACAAGATGGAGATGTATATGGAATACAATCAGACTATTTTTCTCCAAATTATATAGCAATAGAAAATAACAATTTACAAGAATTATTCCAAAAATTTGGAGTGTTAGACACTACAAATATTCCAAATAAAATAGAATATAGTAAAATACAATCTTTAAAATTAACAGATGAAGAAAAAACACATTTACAACAAAATTATCTTGTGCCAATATTAAACAGTTTTTCAGATGACAAATTTTCTAAAATAGAAAATGCAGATGATTCAGTATCATATGTACTTTCTACTACAAATATAGAATTAAAAGATTTATTAGTACAAACACTAGAAACTTTTAAAAATGATACTATAATGTTAAACAAAGTAAATAGCATAATTGAGGAAGTAATGCAAGAAAATTATAATGAGGAAATGCAACTAACCTCACAAGATATAGAAGAAATGATTGAAGACTTAAATGATATGGATTCTGAACAAAAAGATATTAAAATTAGTATTACTCAAAAAGATGGAGTGACTAACAAAGTATCCATTATTTCAGATGAAGTTACACTTGAAATTTCAATTACACAAACTGACTCAAATGTTATATATAATATTTCTCTTAATGTTCCAGATAGTATAACTATTTCAATGGATATGTCTTATTCAGGGGTAGACACAAATACAGTAGTAGAAAATATTTCATTTTCATATGAAGTGCCAGAACAATTAAGTACAATATATTCATACAATAATACTATAACATTTGGAAATGAAATAAATATCGAAGACTTGGGAACAAATGCTACTGTACTTAACAATTATCCAGCAGAACAAGTTCAACCTTTTATAGTACAAATTACTAATAGATTAGTTGAAGTAAATAATGAACACATGTCACAAATAGGTTTTCCAACAGATATGGTAAATCCTATGGTGATGTGGTTTACAATGCCAACATATTTACAGATATATAATTCAGCAAGTGAAAGCATACAAAATAGCAATCTAAGCGAACAAGAAAAAGATGCAAATAATATGGAATTTGAAAGTTACAAAGGACAAATAAAAGGTTCACAAGTAAAGAACTTATGTGATAAAGTAAGAATTAAAGGACTAGATGGAACGTCAGATAAAATAAATGTAAAATTAGGACAACCAGCATCATCTACATCATTTGTAGAAAACGTAAACGATATTAACACAATAAAATCAAGTATACTATCAGGAAAAACATATAACGTAACATTATCTTATGATACAGCAACTGGATATGTTTGTGAAATAGGAATTGAAGAAATAAATTAAATAAAAAAATAGTTCTAAATAAAAAAATACAGCATATATATTTAATATATATGTTGTATTTTTTTAGGAAGGAGAGTATGCATATTACAAAAAATGAAAAGCAAAAAAGAAATTTTAGATTATTTCCCTATAAATATAAGAGAACAATTAGAAAAATGTAATCTAGATAATTTAGAAGAAATACGATTACGAACAAATAAAAATATAATTCTGAAAAATGGACAAGAAGAGATAATATTAAAACATATAATTAACACACAGGAAATTTTGGAAATATTACAACGTATTTGCGATAATTCAATATATACATATCAAAATCAAATCTGTAATGGATACATAACTATTAAAGGTGGTCATAGAGTTGGAATAACAGGAAATGTAGTTGTAAGAGAAGGACAAGTTATTAATATATCCCACATATATAGTTTGAACTTTAGAATTGCAAGAGAAATACTAGGTTGCAGTAAGGCAATACTACCATTAATTCTTAACTTAAAAGATAATTCAATTTACAACACTATAATATTAGCACCACCAGGAAGAGGAAAAACCACACTTCTACGTGATTTAATAAGGAATATAAGTAGTGGTATACCAGAATACAATTTTAAAGGAATAAATGTAGGAGTGATAGATGAAAGAGGAGAAATTGCTGCAATGTATAAGGGCGTTCCACAAAATAATTTAGGCGAAAGAACAGATATTTTAGATAATGTTTCTAAAAGTATAGGAATAAAAATGTTAGTTCGTTCAATGAATCCTCAAGTAATTACAGCAGATGAAGTTGGAACAAATGAAGATATACAGGCAATAAATTATGCAGTTACTTCAGGAGTAAAAGGGATTTTTACAGCACATGGAAGAAATTTAGAAGATGTGATATTAAACCCAATTCTTAGTAAATTATATAATTTAGAAGTAATTGAAAAAATTTTGCTAATAGAAAAAGATAGAAGAACAAAACTTATATATGACAAAAATAATAATTGACATTTATAAGTTAAGGAGGAAGAAAAATGTTTTTTATCAAATTATTTATTTTATTCTTAATATTCATGGGAAGTTTGCAAGCAGGGAAAATTATCGCTAAAAAGTATTCAAATAGAGTAGTAGAACTTAAAGATATGAAAAATGGACTTAATATGTTTCTTACTAAAATAAAATTTACATACGAGTCTGTACCAGAAAGTTTTAGTGAAATTGGAAATAATATAAATGGAAGTGTTGGAAAAATTTTTAGAACCGCTTCAAACAATATGAAAGAAAAACAAGCAGGAGAAGCATGGGAAGAGACAGTAGAAAAAATTGAAAGTAGTTTTACAGATGAAGATAAGGTTATAATAAAAAATCTTGGAAGGATGCTAGGAAAAACTGATTTAGAAGGACAAGTAAGTGAGATTAAATTGGTTCAAGATTTTTTAAATACTCAAATTGAAAATGCAGAAATAGAAAAGCAAAAAAATGAGAAGCTATTTAAAACTTTAGGCGGTGTTGTTGGACTAGCAATAGTCATCATTTTAGTATAGGAGAGGTTAGCATATGGGTATAGATTTATTATTTAAAATAGCAGCTATAGGAATTTTAGTAGCAGTTCTACATCAAGTTCTTGTAAGAGCAGGGAGAGAAGATCAGGCAATGATGACAACTTTAGCAGGGTTAGTAATAGTTCTTACGCTAGTAATTAAAGAGATTAGCACTTTATTTGAAACTGTTAGAACTATGTTTGGATTATGAGAGAGGAAAAAGATATGGATATTGTTAAAATAATAGGCATTGGATTAATTTCTTTAATAATAATTATCATTGTAAGACAATATAAGCCAGAATTTACTTTATATGTATCTTTACTTGCAGGAGCAATAATATTGTTACTTATAATGGACAAGATAAGCGGTATCATAGAAATGCTAACAAATTTATCAAACAAAACTTCTATTAATAATGATTTCTTAACATTACTAATAAAAATAACTGGAATAGCTTTTTTAACAGAATTTGCAGTAAGCATATGTAAAGATACTGGGGAGAGTGCAATTGCAAATAAAGTAGATATGGGGGGGAAAGTTATAATAGTATCAATGTCTATACCTATAATATCAAGTTTGCTAGAGACTATTTTAGAAATACTACCATGATAGAGCAAGAAAGGCAGTAGAATGAAAAAGATTATTATAGTTTTAATTATATTATTTTTTACTCCTAATATTGTATATGGCACAGAAGAGAGTGTAAGTGAGGACGAAATATTAGAAACGCAACAAGAAAACTTAAATATTAATTCATTTATAAAAGAAGCAGATAAATACACTGAAGATGTATATAAAGATATTGATATTGGAGAATTATTTTCTTCTGCCATTACAGGAAAAATAGATAATGAAACAATTTTTAAGAGTATTCTAAATGCTGTAACAGGAGAAGCATTAGACAGTATATCTGTTTTAGTAAGTATTCTAGTAATAATTATAATACATAGTATATTAAAATCATTAAGCGAAGGGTTAGAAAATAAAGGAATTGCACAAATTACATATTATGTTCAATATATACTAATTGTAACTCTGGTCATGACAAATTTTGTTCAAATATTAGAAATGGTTAAAGAATCTATACAAAGCCTAGTTGGATTTATGAATTCATTAATACCTATAATGATAACTCTAATGATTACTACAGGGAGTATAGTTAGTGCTAATTTAATGCAACCTATAATCCTTTTCCTAATTACTTTTATAGGTAATTTCATCACAGGAATAATTATCCCATTCGTATTAGTATCTACAGCTCTGGGAGTCGTTTCTAAGATATCAGATAGAGTACAGGTGGATAAGCTTTCTAAATTTTTCAAAACAAGTGTTGTGTGGATTTTAGGAGTAGTACTTACTATTTTTGTAGGAGTAGTTTCTATAGAGGGAACACTAAGTAGTACAGTTGATGGAATCACAGCTAAAACCGCAAAAGCAGCAGTATCTAGTTTTATTCCAGTTGTAGGTAAAATCCTAGGAGATGCAGTAGACACAGTGATTGGATGTAGCAGTATTCTTAAAAATGCTACTGGAATAGTTGGAATTATAATACTAATAGGAATTGCAATAATTCCAGTTATCAAATTAACACTTATGATGGCAATTTATTATTTAGGTTCTGCACTGTGTCAACCAATTGCAGATGAAAAAATTGTAAAATTACTAGAACAAATGGGAGATACTTTTAAAACATTACTTGCGATTATGTGTAGCATATCTGTAATGTTCATCATAGGGACAACTTTAGTAATAAAGATATCTAATAGTGGAATGATGTATAGATAGACAATTGGGGACGGGCTTGTTTTGTCCTTAAAAAGGAGGGTGATAATGGTTGAGTGGATTAGCAATTGGGCAGAATCAATAATAATAGCAGTTATAATAGGAACTATAATAGAAATGATTTTGCCAGAGGGAAATAGTAAAAAATATATAAAAGTTGTTATTGGAATATATGTTCTATTTACAATAGTATCACCTATTATTACTAAATTTACAGGAGAGAACATAGAAGTATCTGACATATTAGATTTGGAGGAACATATAGAGAAAACAAAAGAAAGTTCTAAAATTCAAAATAGTGTAAGTGATACAAATGAAAATAGCATTATGGAGATATATAAATCAAGATTAAAAGATGATATGACAGCTAAAATAAATAGTAAGGGATATAGTGTAAGCAGTATTGATATAGAAATATCAGATGATGAAAATTACAGCATCTTAAAAGTTACTTTAGCAGTAAATAAAACAGAAGAGGAAGAGAATAAAAACACAAGTGAAAAAAATGAAAATATATTGGAGGTAAATGAAATAGAAAAAGTAGAAATAAATATCCAAAATAACGAAACAACTAATGAGATAGTTGAAACAGAAGAAAATGAAATCACCAAATCTGAAAAGAAAGAACTAAAAGAATATATTTCGGGCGTATATGAAGTAAGTGAAGATAATATAACAATTGATTAATGGTTTATAGGTATAACCAAAAACCTAAATCTTAGAGGAGTTTAAATAAAAATATGTTAAAAGATAAGTTTATAAATTTATTTAACAAGCAAAAGGAAGAAAACGGAGAAAATGGAAATAAGCGAAAAATAGAAAATCTTGTTGTGTTCTTAGTAATTCTAATAATAACTCTAATTGTCATAAATGTAATATGGAAAGATGATAAAAAATCTAATAGTAATACAAGTGAAAATAAAGTTGACTCATATAAAAAATTAGCAGAAACAATGGAAGAAAACGGAGAAAATGGAAAAGAAGATGAACTCTCCAGTAATTTGGAGGAAATATTATCAAATATAACAGGGGTGGGGGAAGTTAAAGTTATGATAACATATGCAGAAACAAGTAAAACTATCCCTGTATATAACGAAGAAAGTACAGAAGAAAACACAGAGGAAACAGATAGTAATGGAGGTACTAGAAAGGTAACACAAACAGATACAAAAAAAGAGGTAATATATGAAGAAAATGATAATGGAAAAACACTTATTACACAAAGCATAATAAGTCCAAAAATAGAAGGAGCAATTATTACTGCTCAAGGTGCTAATGATGCTATTGTAAAAACAAATATAATACAAGCAGTAGGTGCAGTAACAGGACTTGCAACACATAAAATACAAGTTTTCGAAATGAAAAATTAAGGAAAGGAGAGAATTTTTATGAGAACAGTATTAAAGAAAAATCAAATTATAGTTTTTGTTATAGGACTTATGATCATTGCGGCAGGATATTTGAATTTTACAAATGGTAATAATTTAGAGACAGGAAAATTAACTGACTCGGAGGAATTAGCTAGTATTGGAGATGCAAAATTGGTTAGTGGAGAAGCGGTAGATGTAAATAATACAGTTTTGAATAATATATCAAATAGTATAAGCAATGAAATATCAAGTACAGAGGAAAACACAAATACATTAGAAGATGATAGCCAAGAAAATATAATAGCAAATGAAATAGAAACAAGTAGTCAAATAACTGAAAGTGACGATTACTTTACAAGGTCAAAACTTGAAAGAGAGACAATGTATTCTCAAAGAATAGAAAGTTATCAAGATATTTTAAGTAATACTAATGTTAGTGAAGCACAGAAGAAGACAGCGCAAGAAGAGATAAACAAGATAAATAATGAGCAAAATGCTATTATGATTTGTGAAAATTTAATAAAAACAAAAGGAATAAAAGATTTAGTAATATTTGTTAATGGTGATAGCATAAATGTTATTGTCAAAGGAGAAAGTATAGAAAAAGATGAGATTGCACAAATACAGAATATTGTTACAAGAGAGATGGAAGCGGATATAGGTAATATACATATTATGAATAAATAATTGAAATCAACATAAATATATGATATATTATAATAGCAAAATTATTAGCAATCCGGTAAATAATTTTAAGGAGTGTGAAAAAATATGGCAATTACAACAAAAGATATTAAACTAATTGAACGGAAATGTAAGGAGAATCCCAGAACTGATATGCTGATTCAGGGGTACATTATTCAAGCCATGGAAATGACAAATGAAGAAGGGAAAAAAGAAGGAGATAAAGATGTAGTACTTTTTTTGTTAAAAGCTTTTAAACCTGACATTGTAGGTAAAGAAATGTATGACTGGAGATTTATGTATGAGGCATCAGAAAGAGGATGGACAGATGTGGTTAAGGAACTTATTCAGTTAGGACTTAAGTCTACTCCTGGATTATTGCCTGCTGTGTCAGAAGGACACAAAGATATTGTTGAGATATTACTTGACAATGGAGCAGATTTGAGAGATCCAAATTGTGGAAATGTGATAGGCGTAGCAAAGTCATGTGGATATTCTGAAATTTCTGAAATTTTGGAAAAGGTTTGGAAGGAAACCTGCAAAGAGTAGCCGTAAAGAGAGCGTTCTTATTAAGAACGCTCTTTATAAAAGTTCTTAATTTCTTAAAAAGTTTTCTAAATAAGTTGTAATTTTTTAATTTATTGGTATAATAGTATAAGTGAAAAATTAACTTTTAGAAGGGATAGATGAAGGATGTTAAAAAAAGTAGCTATTTTGGCTAATGGTGGAGATGTTTCTGGTTTTAATGCAGTTATTAGAGCAATTATAAAAACAGCAGAAAATAAAGGAATAGAATCCTATGGTTTTATAGATGGTTTTAGAGGATTATTAAATAACAATATAATTAGATTAGGTACAAGCCAATCAGGTAATGCAGTTGGAATATTACCTAAAGGAGGTTCAATAATAGGATCTTCAACAAATGCAAATGTTTTTAATTATCCTGTAGAAGAAAACGGAGAAATAGTATATAAAGATTTGTCAGACAAATGTGTAGAAAATATAAAAAAAGATGAAATAGATTGTTTGTTTACATTAGGAGGAGATGGAACTCAAAAATCAGCAAGAGATTTGTCGTTGAAAGGTATTAATGTAATAGGAGTTCCAAAAACAATAGATAATGATGTTGCATGTACAGAAATTACATTCGGATACAATACAGCAGTTTCTGTTGCTACAGAAGCCATAGATAGACTTCATTCTACTGGTGAAACTCATCATAGAATAATGGTACTTGAAGTAATGGGAAGATATGCTGGATGGATAGCATTAGAGTCAGCAATAGCAGGAGGAGCAGATGTAGCTTTAATACCAGAGATACCTTATGATATTAAAAGCGCAGCTAGCAAAATTATAAATAGAAAAAATAGAGGTAAGGAATTTAGTGTTGTTGTTGTAGCAGAAGGAGCAAAACCAAAGGGTGGAGAAATCCATGTTAAAAATGTTAGAAATAACGGAGCTGGTGTTGATAATACTAAACTTGGAGGAATAGGAGAACAAGTTGCTAAACAATTAGAAGAATTGACAGGCTTAGAAGCTAGATGTACTGTACTTGGATATATGCAAAGAGGTGGAACACCAACAGCATTTGACAGAGTACTTTCTACAAAATATGGTTCTAAAGCTATGGAACTTGCTTTAGAAGGAAAATTCAATGTACTAACAGTTATAAAAGATGGAAAACTAAATTGTGTATCACTAGAAGATGTTGTAGGAAACAATACAAAAATAGGTGCTGTTTCAGGAAATACTCCAGAAAGCAACTTAAGAAAAGTAACAATGGATGATGAACTTGTAAAAACTGCAAGACATATTGGAATAAATTTAGGAGATTAATATAATTTCTAACTAATTTCTAATTTAATAGTAGTCAAATAAATATGAAAGGAAGAATTTGATGATAAATTTTAAAAGTATAATAGCAGAAGAACTAACAAAAGTTACAAATATAACAAATATAGAAGAATATATAGAAATTCCAACAAATAAAGAAATGGGAGACTATTCTCTTCCTTGCTTTAAGCTTGCTAAGGAATTAAAAAAAGCACCTCAAGCAATAGCAAGTGAAATAAAAGAAAAATTAAATATAGATAAAGAGTTAATCTCAAAAATTGATGTAGTAAATGGATATTTGAATTTTTATGTAAATACTGTAGCCATTACTAAATCAGTATTTGAAGAAATTGAAATAAAAAAAGAACAATATGGAAGTGACGAAATAGGGAAAGGAAAGAATATTGTAATTGATTATTCTTCACCTAATATTGCAAAACCATTTCATATTGGTCACTTGCGTTCTACAGTAATAGGAAGTGCTTTATATAAAATATATAAATTTTTAGGTTATAATGTTATAGGGATAAACCATCTAGGAGATTATGGAACACAATTTGGAAAGTTAATCGAAGGATATAAAAGATGGGGAAATGAATACAACATTAACGAAAATCCAATAGATGAACTTACAAAGATTTATGTGCGTATAAATGATTTGTGCAAAGAAGACGAGAACGTTTTAGAAGAATGTAGAAATAATTTTAAGAAACTAGAAGACGGAGATCAATATTGCACAGAAATTTGGGAAAGGTTTAGAGAATTAAGTTTAAAGGAATTCCAAAGAATATATGATTTATTAGATGTTCATTTTGATTCATTAAATGGAGAAGCTTTTTATTCAGATAAAATGGATGAAATAGTAGATATACTTGATAAAAGCGGAAAGTTAGTTGAGTCAGAGGGAGCAAAGGTTATAAATCTAGATGAAAAAAATATGCCACCTTGTTTAATAAAAAAATCAAATGATTCTACAACATATGCTACTCGTGATTTAGCTGCAATTTTATATAGAGCAAGAACATATGATTTTGACAAAGCACTATATGTAACTTCATATGAGCAAATATTACATTTTAAACAAGTGTTTGAAGTAGCTAAACTACTAGGAATAGATGAAAAATATACAGATAATTTAATACATGTTCCTTTTGGAATGGTTCAACTAAAAACAGGAAAAATGTCTACAAGAGAAGGAAATATAGTAAAATTAGAAGATTTACTTAATGAAGCTATTGATAGGGCAAGAAAAATAATTGAAGAAAAAAATCCTAATTTAGAAAACAAAGAAGAAGTAGCTAAAAATGTAGGAATTGGTGCAGTAATTTTTAATGACTTGTATAATAGTAGAATAAAAGACGAAATATTTGATTGGGATATTATGCTTAATTTCAATGGTGAAACAGGTCCATATATCCAATATATGTTTGTACGTACAAAGAGCATATTAGAAAAAGTAGAAAAACTTCCTCTTGTAAGTGAAATAGATTTTAATTTGCTAAAAGATAAACATTCAGTTGAGTTAATAAGTGAAATTTATAAATTTAATGAAGTATTAAAGCAATCAGCTGAGAAGAATGAACCATATATAATTTCAAGATATCTAATAAATATTTCTCAACTATTTAGTAGTTTCTATAATGAAAATAAAATAATTTGCGAAGATGAAAAATTACAAAATGCTAGAATATATTTAACATATTGTACAAATATAGTTTTAAAAACAGGAGCAAATTTATTAGGAATAAAAATGCCAAACAAAATGTAATCATAGAAGAATAAAGAGGAGAACTTAAGAAGTGATAAAATATTTAAAAACGCACAAAAGAGATATTGCAATATTCTTTTTTGTATTTATTGTTTCATTAATAATGTGTAGTGCTTTTTTAAGACCTCATTATACTCATGAAACATATAAAATTATAAACATTGGTTATAAAGATTATTCGGACTTATACTTCTTAAAAGAAGGAAGACCTTTTACAGCAATGCTAACAATGATTGCTGACTTGATAAATTTAAAAATAGAAATATATATATTGTTATCATTTATAGGTGCATTAATATTTCTATCATTATCTGTAGTATCAGTGTATAACATATTCAAGCATAAAACTAATAATAAAATATTAGATTTTATATTTGTATTAGTCTCATTTATAACAATTTTTAATTATTTAGCAATGGAACATGTATATTTTATAGAATGTTCTATAATGAGTTTAGGAATATTTTTAAGTATAAAATGTGCAAAGATTGTTATATACAATGAAAAGAATAAATACATCAAAACCTTTCTGTTAGGGTTAATAGCGGTGTTTTGCTATCAAGGTTCCTTAGCGTTCTTACCAATGATTGTGATTTTCTATAAATTGTTTTTTGAAAGAAACACATTGAAACAAAACATAAAAGATATATTTAAAATATCCATTATATATATTATACTTATGCTATTAACAATCATATACTCTAAAGTACTTTTTGGAGTTACAAGGACACAGATAGGAGCAGAACCTTTTAGCATTATAGAAGTTTGGAAATGGACAATTCAATTAGCAATCAATTCATTAGGAGTAATACCACCTTATGTGCATATTGGATATATTACTTTAACAATACTGATTATTGTTCTTTTAATGAAAAAAACTAAAAAAGAAAAAGTATTTTACATATTTAAGTATTTATTTATAGTAACGTATTCAGTAGTTTTAAGTTTGGCTCCAATAGTTGGTGGTTCTGGATTAGAACTAACACCAAGAACGTGCTTGGCATATGGATGCACAATAGGATTCTCTTTATATCTTATGTTATATATAGTTTTAGAAAATAATAAAAAAAGGCAAATGAATTTTATATCATTAATTGTTATTTGTACTTTTTTATTGAATTGTTCTATATATTGCATAATTACAAATCAACATTTAGTTGTAAATAGAATTGATAAAGAAAATTGTGAGAAAATTAATAAAGTAATTGAAATTTATGAAAATGAAACAAGAGTTAAAGTAACTAAAATAGCAAGTATACGTAGAATTAGTACATGCGAATATTATCCCGGATTTATTCATGCAGGAACAATGACGAGAAGGGCCTTAAATACTTGGCCGCTAAGAGAAACAATTAATTATTATACTGGAAGGAAACTTCAATTTGTAGTTTTTAAAAAAGAAAAATATTATCAGTATTTCTTTG
>CALXQG010000034.1 GCA_944390515.1 uncultured Clostridia bacterium | reverse complement strand
AAACAATTATAATCCAAATGCAGTCATCACCAAATCCGAAACCACATCCGCATCCTCTATTTTCTGGCATAAAAATTCCCCCCTTTCAAATGTAAACTATAAATGTAATTAGCAACCACAAGAATTGCCACATCCATTACTACAACAGTTGTTACCTCCACAACAGAATAGTAGTAAGAATAGGATTATGAACCAAAGAAGTTCATTATTATTACAGCAACAATTTCCCATTTCTTTACCTCCTAACAAACTTTAAATGTTTAAGTTCTTTCGTATGATATATATTATTCAAAATCAAAAAAAGGGTTACAAAGTAGAAAATTTAAGGTGAAATTTTTCAAAATCTTTACAAAAACTCTATACAAAAAAAGCAATTTAATGATATAATTCTATGGAAGAGTAAAGCAAAATGATACGGAGGAAAAAATGGGTAATATAGTTTTATTAGATGATTTAACAATAAATAAAATAGCAGCTGGTGAAGTTATTGAAAGACCAGCTTCAGTTGTAAAAGAATTAGTAGAAAACTCAATAGATGCAGGAGCAAATAATATAACAATAGAAATAAAAAATGGAGGAATTTCGTATATAAGAATTACTGATAACGGTAAAGGATTTATGCCTGATGATTTAGAAATAGCATTTGAAAGACATGCAACAAGTAAAATTAGAAAAGCAGATGACTTAGAAACAGTAACATCTATGGGGTTTAGAGGTGAGGCATTAGCAAGTATTGCAGCTATTAGTAATGTAGAATTAATATCTAAAACAGAAGAAAATGAAATTGGTAAAAAAATTGTTGTAAAAGGAGGAAATGTACTTAATATAGAAGATGCAGGATGTCCTAAAGGAACAACAATTACAGTTACAGACTTGTTTTTTAATACTCCTGTACGATACAAATTCTTGAAAAAAGATTTCACAGAAGCAGGATATATTGAAGATGCTGTTACAAGAATAGCATTAGTTCATCCAGAAATAGCAATTAAATTAATCAATTCAGGAAAAGTTATAATTCAAACTTCTGGAAATGGAGACATGAAATCAGTTATATACAGTATTTATGGAAAAGGTGTAGCAGAAAATATAATTGATGTAAATTATGAATATGAAGACATGAAGGTAACAGGTGTAATAGGAAAGCCAGTTATAGCACGTTCAAATAGGTCTAATCAATTATTTTTTGTAAATAAAAGATTTATAAAAGATAAAGTTTTAACAAGTGCGGCAGAACAAGGATATAAAGGATTATTAACTATAGGGAAATATGGATTCTTAGTACTAAATATAGATATGAGCCCACAAAAAGTAGATGTTAATGTTCATCCTGCTAAGTTAGAAGTTAGATTTGAAGACGAGAATAAAGTATTTAAAGCTATTTACCATGCAATAAAAGATGGATTATTAAAGGAAGATTTAATACCAGATAAAACTAAAATAGAACTGGATAAACAAATGCATAACAATAGTTGGAAGATGCAAACAGAGCAATTTCCTAAAACAAATAATACTAATATAAATTTAGAAAATAATAAATTAGAAAATGCTCAAGAAATAAAAACAGAAGATAATTCAGAACCTAAAATAGATATTTTAGAAGAAATAAATAAAATGAAAAATGCTCCATTGCCAGACTTTAGCTCAATTAGTTCTAGTGATAATAAAGAGGAAGAAGATAAAAAACTAGATTATAGCAAATTAGAGAATACTTACTCTAAGAAAAATGAAAATGAGAATGAAGAACATAGAGAAGAAGAAAGCAAATTTTCTAAATTGGGAGAAATATTTAGTAAATTTGGCAATAAGAAAAAAGAAGAAGAACAAGATATTGATGATACACAAAATTTTGTAGCACAAATATATAGTAAAAAAAATGATGACAGAAAAGAAGATTTGACAGAAACCAAAGTAATGGATTTATCAGAAATAAATGAAAAAATGCAAGAATTAAATGAATTAAAAATAGAGCCTGATTATGCAAATTTTGATGAAATGTATGCACGAACATTTGGAAAAACGATTAAAACAGAACCAAAATTAGAAGAAGAAAAAAAAGAATATGATCTTTCTGATAAAGATTTAAAAACTGTAGAAAATGTATCTATTTTTGAAAAATTGCCAGAAAATAAAATACCAGAATACAAATACATAGGAATAGCATTTTCAACTTATATAATTATTGAAATGAATAGCGAATTATATATAATAGACCAACATGCAGCACATGAAAGAATTATGTATGAAAAAATAAAAGAAAATTACTACAGAAAAGGTAAAAAAGATTCACAATTAATGTTGTTACCAGATATAATTAATTTGAGTCATAAAGATATGCAAATCGCAAAAGACAATATGGAAATTTTCGAAAATGCTGGATTTATATTAGAAGAGTTTGGGGAAAACACAATAAAATTAAGTGGAGTACCTACAGTATGTTTAGATTTAGATAATAAAGAATTATTCTTAGAAACTTTAGACGAAATAAACACAGTTGCAAGAACTGCAAAACAGGAAATAGAAGAAAAATTTATTGCTACTGTAGCATGTAAAGCAGCTGTAAAGGCAAATATGGCATTAACAAGAGAAGAAGTAGATAATTTAATGAAACAACTTTTGTTACTTCAAAATCCATTTACATGCCCACACGGTAGACCAACAGCAATACGAATGACAAAAAATGATATAGAAAAGAAATTTTCAAGGAGATAATATTATTACTATTAAAGGAGCTTAAGAAATGTTAATTATTTTATTATTTACATTAATTTTAAATATAGTATCAATTGTACTAATATATTATAAATTAGGAAATATAGGAAAAAAAGAAAAACTAGTTTATATAGTAGTGGGAACAGCTATAATATATGTGTTAACCTCAATAGTATATTGGATTAGTACAAATAAAATTGAAATTACAGAAGTATCTGAAAGAGGAAAGGATTTAATTACATTTTTATTTGTTCCAATAAATGCTATTATAATTCTACCACTTCTTGCTAGTTCATATAGAAAATTTAAAGATGGAGAATTAGATAAAGAAATACTTATAAAAAGAGGAATAATACTTGGAGTTATATTATTAGTATTTCTAATAATAGAGTGCATATATTTTGAAAATATTCAACAACAAGTGGTTGATATGCTTAATGAACAAGAACAACACCAGAAGCAACAAGAACAAAATATACTAAATGAAATTAATTCTAATACTTTAAATTCAATAGAAACAGAGATAGTTAATAACACTAATATTATTACAAACCAAATAAATCAAGTAGTAGATCAAAATATAGCAATATAAAAGGAAAGTGGACAAAATGGACAAAATGGACAAAGTAATTGTAATATGTGGACCAACTGCATCAGGAAAGACAGGACTTTCTATAGAATTAGCAAAAAAGATTAATGGCGAAATTGTATCTTGTGATTCAATGCAAATTTATAAGGATATGGATATAGGTACTGCTAAACCTACTATAGAAGAAATGGACGGAATAAAACATTATTTACTTGATTGTATATCTCCAACAGAAAGATATAGTGTTGCAGATTATAAAAGAGATGCAACTAAAGCAATAAAGGAAATAATAGATAAGGGTAAAACTCCTATAGTAGTAGGAGGAACAGGACTATATTTAGAATCTTTGATATATGGGATAGAATATGAAGAAATTGAGCTAGACTTAGAATATAGAAATTATCTTGAAAAAATAGAACAGGAAAAAGGTATATTATTTCTATATGAAGAGGCAAAAAAAATAGATGAACAAGCAATACAAAAAATAAGTCAAAACGACAAAAAAAGAATTTATAGAATTTTAGAAATATATCATTCAACAGGAAAAACAAAAACAGAAATTGAAAAAGAATCAAGAAAAAAAGGTCCTGATTTTGAATATATTTTATTTGCAATAGATATGGATAGAGAAAAATTATATGATAGAATAAATCAAAGAGTAGATATAATGATTAAGTCAGGACTGATAGAAGAAGTAAAAAAAATAATAAAAAAATATAATGAGTTTCCTACTGCAATGCAAGGATTAGGATATAAAGAAGTAGTAGAATACTTAAATGGAGATTTAACAAAAGAAGAAATGATAGAGAAAATAAAAATGATGACACGAAGATATGCCAAAAGACAGCTTACATGGTTTAGAAAATATAAAGATATATGTTGGATAAATGGACTACAAGATAGAAATGATAATTTAAATCTAATTATTGACAAATATAACAATTTATAAATTATATAATCAAAAAGGAATGATAAAAAATAGTGAAAGAAACTACTAAGAAAAAAGAAACAAAGAAAAGCAATAAGTTTATAAATTTTCTAAAAAAGCATAAAAGGAAAATTGTTATGCTTCTATTGTTATGCATTGTAATATATATAATATATATTGTAGGAAAATTGATAAAAAATCCAACAGATACTGTATATATCGAAACAGGAGCAATACAGGAAGAAGAAACAGCAATAGGATATATTATTAGAGATGAAGTAGTTCTTAAAGGAGAAAATTACAAAAATGGGATAGAACAAATAAAAACAGAGAGAGAAAAAGTAGCAAAGGATGAATCTGTATTTAGATATTATTCAAACAATGAAAAAAATCTTGTAGAAAAAATACAAGAATTGGATGCAAAAATAGATGAAGCAATGTCAAAAAATGACAACCCATTTTCTGCAGACACAAAAGTTTTAGAAGAGCAAATAGATGCTGATATTTACGATTTATACAAAGAGAGTGATTTGACAAAAATACAAGAAAAAAAAGAAGAGATTTCTACTAATATGACAAAAAAAGCTAAGATAACCGGAGAATTAAGTCCGTCAGGCTCATATTTGAAAAAGTTAATAGATGAAAGAAGCAAATATGAAAACCAACTTAATTCTGGTGCAGAATACATAAAGGCAACTAGAAGTGGTGTTATATCATATAGAGTTGATGGATATGAAGATATATTGGTACCAAAAGATTTTGGTAAATATACCAAGAGTTTTCTAAATGATTTAAAATTAAAAACAGGACAAATTATACCAACAAGCAGTGAAAGTGGAAAAATAATAGACAATTATTATTGTTACATAGTTAGCGTACTAGATTCTGAACAAGCAAAACAAGCACAAGTTGGTGATGAAGTGCAAATTAGGCTACCAAGCAGTAAAATTGTAGATGCAACTATTGAATACAAAACAATTGATGGACAAGAATGTGTTATAACATTTAAAATAGAAAATAGTATCGAAGAATTAAACAGTTATAGGAAAACTTCATTTGGAATAATTTGGTGGAGCGAAACAGGGTTAAAAGTTCCAAATACAGCACTAAAAGAGGAAGACAAGAATGGTCAAAAAATTTACTATGTAACAAGAACAAGACTAAGATATGAAGATAAAATAATTGTAAAAGTACTAAAGCAAAATGAAAAATACTCAATTGTGACAAACTATAATAATGAAGAATTAACAGAGTTAGGATTTACTCAAAAAGAGATAAATGATATGTATAGAATTGCAATTTATGATGAAATATTAATAAATAAGTAAATAGGAATTTTACAATGTGACAGAAATGTTACAATTATATTACAAATATATTAAAAAAATATTACAAAAACGAAAAAGGTATTGACAATATTAAAAAAATGTTAGATACTATAGCAAGTAGAAACGAATGACGAATTATTTTATTAGGAGGTATTAAGATGTCAGGAGCTATTATGGAAAAAGTATGGGGTATGTTAGGATTACCAGAGAGAGAAGAGGAAGAAACAGAAGAAGTAGATTATGATAGAGATGAAGATATAGAAGAAGTTGAAGAGGAAGAAGAAGAAAGAAGAATTTGGGGAAGAAAAAACAACAAAGTTGTTAATATGCCACAAACTCAACAAATAAAAATGGTTATTTGTCAACCAACAACTTTTGAACAATCTGAAAGCATATGCAGTTTGTTAAAAGAAAAGAAATCAATTATTGTTAATCTAGAATATGTTAATAAAGATGTCGCTAGAAGAATAGTTGACGTTGTAAGCGGTGCTGTTCACGCATTAGATGGAAATCTTCAAAAAGTATCTAATTCAATATTCTTAGTTGCACCATATAATTATGATATAACAAATGAAATGGCAAGAGAAGAAATAAAAAATAAATTGTCAGTATCTTGGTTACGCAATAATTCAAATAATTAATATAGTTATATAAGGAATTTAGGAGGGACAAAAAATGTATACACCATTAGATATAGAAAATAAGAAATTTTCAAAGCAAATGATGAATGGATATAGTGTAGAAGAAGTTGATAATTTCCTAGATGAACTAACAATAGATTATGAAAAATTATATAAAGAATCAAATGAAAATAAAGGTAAAATGGCAGAATTAGAGTCAAGCCTTGTAAAATATAAAAATTTGGAATCAACACTTCAAAACACATTAGTAATGGCACAAAGTACAGCAGATGAAATAAAAAAAGTTGCACAACAACAAGCAGACCAAATAGTAAGAGATGCACAAGGAAATGCAAAACAACAATTAATGGAAATTGAACAACAAATAACTTTAAAAACAAAAGAACTAGATGAACTACAAAAACAATTTGATGTATATAAAGCAAAAATGGAATCATTATTAATATCACAATTAGAATTGTTAAAAGAAGTAAACAAAGATTAAGTGGGAAACATAGGAAGACCTAATATACCGCTTTTGGGCTTTTGGGAATTAATACCCAAATTTTTCCAAGAGCGGACTAATTAGGTCTAATTTTACATTTCTATTAAAAAAAATATTACAATTATTTGACAATGTTACAAAAATATTAAATAAATATTACAATTTTGTAACTATTATTGACATATTAAAAAAATCATGTAAAATATAATTATATCATGCGAGGTAGCAATGAGAGTAATAAGTGGTAGTGCAAGAGGAACAAAATTAAATTCTATAGATAGTTTAGATACAAGACCAACACTAGATAGAGTAAAAGAATCTCTATTTAATATAATACAAAATCAAATAGATGAAGAAAGTATTGTGTTGGATTTGTTTGCAGGTAGTGGAGCCATAGGAATTGAATTTTTGAGCAGAGGAGCCAAAAAGGTTTTCTTTTGTGAAAAATCACACATTGCGTCAGATATGATTAGAAAAAACTTGATTAAAACGAATTTTATTAATAAATCGGAGATTTTAGAAAAAGATTTTAAGAAATGCTTATTAGAACTAAGTAATAGAAAATTAAAGTTTAATAGTATATTTATAGACCCACCATATAAAGAAAACATTGCTATAAAAGCGGTTGAACTAATTATTTCATTAGATTTATTACAAAAAGACGGATTAATTATAGTAGAAACAGACGAAGAAGAAAGAGAACTAGAAGAATTAAAAAATATGCAAGTAGAAGTTAAAGATTTAAGAAAATACGGAAGAGTTCATTTAATATTCTTAAATCGAAAGGAGTAAATTATGGAAATTTTTACATTATTAGAAGCTTTAGAAGATATGTTAGATAAAAGTAGAAACATACCTTTTTCAGGTAAATGCATTGTAAATAAAGAAGAAATTTTAGATATTGTTAAAGAAATTCGATTAAAGCTTCCAGATGAATTAAAACAAGCAAAATGGGTTAAAGAAGAGAGACAAAGAATATTAGTTGAAGCTCAAAATGAAGCAGATGAAATAATTAAAGAAGCTGAAAATAGAATTATTTCTATGATTGATGAACATGAAATTACTAAAAAAGCATATGAGAAAAAAGTTGAAATAATAGAAACTGCCAATGAAATGTCTAGAGAAATTAAAAGCGGAACAGAGGAATATGCAGATGGAGTTCTTGCTGGTATAGAAGTTGCATTGGAAGATGCTCTAAAAGTAATAAAGAATAATAGAAAAGAATTAAAATAAAAAACTAACTCAAGATATTATAAAATAATATTTTGAGTTAGTTTTTTTAGATACTGATTTCAGGCAAAAGACCTTCTACGTCTTCATTAGTTTCAACTACTGTGGGGATAGCTGCATCTATATTTTTATTTTCGTAATGATATATTAATATTAAAATAGTTGAAATAAATATAATAAACAAAATAGAAATTGTAATTATAAAAGTACTTTTTCTTATCATATAAAATCATATCCTTTCAAAACAAGTATATATTAAGAATAGCACATAGCGTATAAAAGGTCAAGATTTTATATTAGGAAAAAGTTGACAGTATACATAAAAAGTGGTAAAATATAGTTGGTGTTATGAGAGGAGGATGGTATTATTATGAATAAAGTAAAAAAATCAGTAATATTCACAATAATATTTGCAATTTTAGTATTATTAACAACAACTTCATTAGCAGATGTTAATTTGATTGTTAATGATATTGATGTTGCAGTTAACGGTACAGAAGCAAAATTGGAATGGAGTAAAGCAAGCGGAGCAACTGGGTATGAAGTATATGTTGATTTACCAGCTATTGGATATCAATGTGTTGGAAAAGTGACAGGAAACAAAGTAACCATACTAGGCTTTGACGAAGGAGAAATATATGCCGTAAAAGTAAGAGCATATAACGAAAATGGAGTTTCATCAACATATTCGTCAGAAATTAAATTCATAACAGGAGAAAATGCACAAACTACATCTAAGCTAGGAGAAGTAAGCAATATAAAAGCTATTTCAGAAGGAACAACAGGAACAATATCATGGGATGGTGTAAAAGACGCTAACGGATATGAAATATATGCAAGCGTAAGAAATAGTGAATACATTGATATAGGGTCTACAACAAGCACAAAAGTAAAATTAATTGGTATGGATGAAGATGAGGTATATAGTATAAAAATACAACCATATTTAAAACAAAATGATAAAAAAGTTTATGGATCTTTATCAAATTTAGCAATTTTAAAATATGAAGAAGAAAATGTTGAATATAAAAAGCCTGATAAAGTAACAAATCTTCAGAAAACAATAAATAATAAAAATGTTGTATTAACATGGAATTCAGTAAATAATGTAGATGGATATCAAATTATAGTACAAACACCAGGAAAAGGTAATGCAGAATTCTATTCATCAACAAATAAAATTTCTTTAGAAGGTTTTACAGCAGGATGTACATATACAGCGAAAGTAAGAGCTTATGAATACATAAACGGAGAAAAGCAATATGGAGATTCTTCAACAAGCATTAATATAAAAATTGAGGAAGAGAAAGAAAAAACAAAACTAGATAAAGTAACAGGATTAAAAGTAAAAATGAATGGAAGCCAAGCAACATTCTCATGGAACTCTGTAAGCAAGGCAGAAGGATATGAATTATCAATTTGCATACCAGGTACAGGACCCGATACTATAGTTACAACAACAGGTACAAGTAAAACAATTGATGGCTTTATAAATGAAAATGATACATATTCAGTAAAAGTAAGAGCATATGCAACTGAAAACGGAGAAAAAATATATTCAGAAGAATACTCTGATATAGTGTACTTCCAAAAAGAGAAAGAAGAAGCAAAATTAGATAAAGTAACAGGATTAAAAGTAAAAATGAATGGAAGTCAAGCAACATTCTCATGGAATTCAGTAAGCAAAGCAGAAGGATATGAAATGGTGATAAATATTCCAGGTTATGGAAATACTACAACATATTCAACAAGTACAAGTAAAACAATGTCAGGTTTTACAAACGAAGACTATAATTATTCAATAAAAGTAAGAGCATATGTAACTGAAAACGGAGAAAAAATATATTCAGAAGAATATTCTGATACAGTCTACTTTAAAAAAGAGAAAGAAGAAACAAAATTAGATAAAGTAACAGGATTAAATGTAAAAATGAAGGGAAGCCAAGCAACATTTTCATGGAATTCAGTAAGCAAAGCAGAAGGGTATCAATTATTAATTAATATTCCAGGATACGGAACTACTACAACATATTCAACAAGCACAAGCAAAACAATGGTAGGATTTACAAATAAAGATTATAATTACTCAATAAAAGTAAGAGCATATGTAACTGAAAATGGAAAGAAAATATATGGGAATTATTCTGATACAAAATACTTTAAGAATAATGAAATTGTAGAAGAAGACAAGGAAGAAACAGAATCAAATAGTAAATTAGCACAAGTAACAGGTCTATCAGTAAGTAGAAACGGAACAAAAGCAACAATGAGCTGGAATAAAGTAACAGGTGCAGATGGATATGAAATGGTTCTAGGAATTCCAGGATATGGCAATTCATACAAAACTTTAACGGGAACAAGCACAACAATGTCAGGATTTACAACAACTGCATATAAGTATACAGTAAAAGTAAGAGCATATAAAGTTGAAAATGGCAGAAAAGTATATGGAGATTATTCAACAATAAAAGAATTTTAGATAAAATGATTTAAAGCAGGCAAAAAATGCCTGCTTTATTGATTATTATGCAAAAATCTGCTAAAATATAAAATGTTAATATAAATATATAGAATCATAATTAAATTATAAAAAACATAAAATAGTTATGATAATTGATTGTATTACGGTCTTGAAAGGAATAGAAATATGAAATTAGTGGTACAAAGAGTTAAAAATGCAAAAGTAGATGTGAATGAAAAAACAGTGGGAAAAATAGATAAAGGATATTTAGTATTATTAGGTGTTACTCATACAGATAATAAAGAAACTGTAGATTACTTAGTAAGAAAACTATGCAATTTAAGAGTTTTCGAAGATGAAAAAGGAAAAATGAATTTAAGTATTAAGGATATTAATGGAAAACTTTTAATTGTATCTCAATTTACACTATATGCTAATTGTAGTGGAGGAAATAGACCTTCATTTACAGATGCTGCAAAACCTGATTATGCAAATGAGTTGTATGAATATTTTTGTCAAAAATGTCAAAGTGAAGATATAGAAGTTCAAAAAGGTATATTTGGAGCAGATATGAAAGTTAGTCTATTGAATGATGGACCAGTAACTATAATATTAGAAAAATAAAGGATATTGTTTCAAAACTTTTTAGAAATTGAAACATATCATTAAATTAAAATAAGGAGGAGTTTTTTTATGAGTAGAAAAATTTGGAAAGCAGGAACATTTATATATCCATTACCAGCAGTAATGGTATCATGTGGGACTATGGAAAAGTCAAATATAATGACAGTTGCATGGACTGGGATTCTAAACACTAATCCAGCAATGTGTTATATTTCTGTAAGACCAGAAAGACATTCATATAATATGATAAAAGAACAAGGAGAGTTTGTTATTAATTTAACAAATGAAAAACTAGCATATGCAACAGACTGGTGTGGAGTAAAAAGCGGAGCAGATTTTGATAAGTTTAAAGAAATGAATTTAACAAAAGAAAAGGCTGAATTTGTAAAATGCCCTATAATAAAAGAAAGCCCTGTTGCCATAGAGTGTAAGGTAAAAGAAATAAAGGAATTAGGAAGTCATCATATGTTTGTAGCAGAAGTATTATCTATAGATGCAGATGATAAATATATAGATGAAAAAGGTGCATTTGATATATCTAAATGTGATTTAATATCATATTTAAACGGGCATTATTATAGCACAGGGAATAAGATAGGAAGATTTGGTTTTTCTGTAAAGAAAAAGTAAAATAGTTTAAGTAAAATTTAAGACTTTTTAATATTTTTTAATATATATCCTTGCTTGAAATATAAATGAAAAAAATGTATAATATTATTGCAAAAACGAAAGGAATGAGATAAATGTATAGAGACCATAATTGTGGAGAACTAAATATAGCAAATGTAGGAGAAACTGTAACAATAGCAGGCTGGATTCAAAAAATTAGAAATTTGGGGTCAATGTGCTTTATTGATTTAAGAGATGAATTTGGAATTACCCAAATTGTAATAAGTGATAATAAAGAATTAATGTCAAATGCCAATGAATTAGTTACAGAATGTGTTATAGCTGCTAAAGGTAAAGTGGTTGAAAGAAGTAATAAAAATTTAAAAATACCAACAGGAGAAATAGAAATTGAGGCAGAAGAAATTAAAGTTTTAGGAAAATGTAAAAATATTTTGCCTTTTGAAGTTAATTCAGAAAAAACAGGAGAAGTTAGAGAAGATTTAAGGCTAGAATATAGATTTTTAGATTTAAGAAATGAAAAATTACATAAAACTATTTTACTTCGTTCAAAAGTAATGAAAACATTAAGAAGAAAAATGGATGAACTTGGATTTACAGAAATTCAAACACCAATCTTAGCTAACTCATCTCCAGAAGGAGCAAGAGATTATCTAGTACCAAGTAGATTACATGCAGGAGAATTTTACGCACTTCCACAGGCACCACAACAATTCAAACAGCTATTAATGGTATCTGGATTTGATAAATATTATCAAATAGCACCATGTTTTAGAGATGAAGATCCAAGGGCAGATAGAGCACCAGGAGAATTTTATCAATTAGATTTTGAAATGAGTTTTGCAGAACAAGAGGATGTGTTTAAGATACTTGAAGATATATTTACAACTGTATTTAAAGAGCATACTACATGGAAAGTAGATGAGGCACCATTTAAGAGAATTCCATATAGAGAGGCAATGGAAAAGTACGGTATAGATAAACCAGACTTAAGAAACCCACTTATTATACAAGATGCAACAAAATTATTTTCAAATACAGAATTTAATGCATTTAAAAATAAAACAATAAAAATAATTGTTGTTCCAAATGGAGCAGAGCAAGGAAGAAAATTCTTTGATAGTATGACAGATTTTGCAAAAGAAGAGGCTGGAGCAAATGGATTAGCATGGGTAAAAGTGGATAAGGAAAATGGATATACGGGAGGAATTTCAAAATTTATAACAGATAATATAAAACAAGGATTAGAAAATGAATATGATGTAAAAGAAAATGATGCGATATTCTTTATAGCAGATGAATTAAAGGTGGCGCAAAAAATAGCTGGACTAGTTAGAATAGAACTTGGAAAAAGACTTGATTTGTTAGAAAAAAGTGTATATAGATTTTGTTTTATTACAGATTTTCCAATGTATGAATTATCTGATGAAGGAACAATAGATTTTAATCATAATCCATTCTCAATGCCACAAGG
>CALXQG010000033.1 GCA_944390515.1 uncultured Clostridia bacterium | reverse complement strand
CTGATGTTATCTCTCTAACAGCAAGCAGTAATATTTATTCGAAAAGCGAGAATAAATAGGTCTTACCGGAGTCTGGGAAAATGGCGAGAGTGATATAGGTATATTAAGGATACCAGGGAGGACCTATGCTAAAGCTAGAGAGAGAAAAAAAAAAAATAGCTATGTTCAAACAAGACTGAAAAAGGTCAAGGGAGAAAAGAATAGTATAGGTAGTCGGATAGTTTCATAGTACCAAAGAAGCGACTAATCATCGTGGAGGAAAGGGAGCTACATATTAATCGACAGAGTGAAAGAAACATTACCGCACGGGAGGTGAGACAGTAATGGCAAATGATTACACAAAGATAGCTTTACAGCTACAAAAATATGGAACAGTACAAGGACTGATGAAATACATAAATAAGGAAAGCTTAAAAGAGCAACATAAAAAGCAAGAAAAAGGAAAAGCGGTAGGGATAGATAACATAAGAAAAGAAGAATATGAGGAAAACTTGGAAGAAAACATAGACAACTTATTGGAAAGAATGAAGAAATTTACCTATAGACCACAAAGAACAAGAAGAATATATATACCAAAAGAAGGAAGTACAAAACAAAGACCAATATCAATACCAGCATATGAAGATAAACTAGTACAAGGAAACATGGCAGAGATACTAGAGCAAATATATGAGCCAATATTCTTAAATACATCATATGGATTTAGACCAGGGAAAAGCTGTCATGAAGCAATAGAAAGACTAGACAAAATAATTATGAAAGAGAAAGTAAACTATGTAGTAGATGCAGACATAAGAGGGTTCTTTGAAAACATGGACCATAAATGGTTGATGAAATTTTTAGAGAAAACAATAGAAGATAAGAACTTTTTAAGATATATAGGAAGATTTCTAAAAGCGGGGGTAATGGAAGGAATGAAGAAATACGAGACAGATAAAGGAACTCCCCAAGGAGGATTAATAAGTCCAATATTAGCAAATATATACCTACATTATGTAATAGACCTATGGTTTAAAATAAAGATACAAAGGAATTGTACAGGAGGGGCATATATAGTAAGGTACGCAGACGATTTTGTATGCTGTTTTGAAAAAGAAGAAGAAGCAAAAGAGTTCTATGAGAAACTAAAGGAGAGACTAAATAAATTTCGGACTAGAGATAGCGGAAGAAAAGAGCAAAATAATAAAGTTTGGGAAAAGAGCAAATGGAAGTAAAGAAAGCTTCGACTTTTTAGGAATAAGACACATAAATGGTAAAAACAGAAAAGGGAATTACAAATTAGTGCATAAGACAAGTAAGAAGAAAATGAAAGTGAAAAAGCAAAAGGCAAAGACGTGAATAAAAGAAAATATACGAAAACCAGTAAAAGTAATCATAAAGAAACTAAATATAAAACTACAAGGACATTATAGATATTATGGAATAAGTGATAATATAAGAGCGATGAATAATTTTAGAGATTACTGTATATGGGAGTTGTATAGAGCACTAAAGAGGACAGGACAGAAAAATAAGATGACAGTAGAAAGATACAAAAAGATAATAAAATACAATGAAATAGTAAGACCAAAGATATATCATTCAATGTGGTAAAAGCGAAAGGTTAATATGAAGAGCCGTATGCCTTAATTGGGCACGTACGGTTCTGTGAGGGGCAAAAGCCATAGCAAAGGAGGGAAACAAATGAAAGTAGCTGAAAGTCTTGAGGCTGTACACACACACACACACACACACACAATATCTACAAAATTGTGTATTTATTTGTTATGCCTACAATGCAATGGTGGAATTTGTCTACTCGACAGAGCAGTATTTAGTAAAATAAGCTTTATTAAACATGTAAAAAAAATAAAAATATATAGGGATAGACTACGTGCAAAAGTAAAAAAGCTTTTGCAAAATAGCCTATCCTTTTTGCATGTGTGGAGGTGGTAGAGAGAAAAAATAAAATAAGAAACAATAAAAAAATATATAAAAAAGGAGAAATTTTAAATGAAAAACAATAAAAAAGAGCAAAAAGAAAGAGGAATAACACTAGTGGCTTTAGTAATAACGATTGTAATATTAATAATCTTATCAGTAGTAACAATAAATATGGCATTTGGAGATAATGGATTAGTAAAATATGCAGAAAAAGCAAGAGATAAAACAGCAAACTCAACAATAGCAGAAGCAGAAGGAATAAATAGTATGGTAGACCAATTTGCAAATGTCATGGCAGAGGATAGTGAAATACCATTGCCAGATACAAGAAGTGAAATAGAAAAAGCAAGATATGAAGGAACAGTTTTTGAAGAAAAGACAGAATTAAAAGATAAACATGGGAATAAAGTGAAAGTACCAGCAGGATTTAAAATAGCATCAGATAGTGGGATAACGATACAACAAGGAATAGTAATAGAAGATGTGTCAGCGTCAACAGATGTAAATATACAAGGAAGTCAATATGTATGGATACCAGTGGGAATATTTAAAAAAGATGATGGAACTACAAGTGGAAATATACAATTAGGTAGATATACTTTTGATATATCTAATGGAAAGCCAAAGCTATACCAAGATGCAACAAATTACTTAGAAGAAACTTACATTCAAATAACAGATGAAGTAGCAGATGAGTTTTATACTGCTGAATTATCAATATATAGAGAGGGTATAATAAGTATAGAAGCAGATGGCTTAAATGCAACAGCAAAAGATTTAAAGCATTTTATAGATAGTGTAAATACAAATGGAGGGTATTATATTGGAAGATATGAGGCAACCTATGTAAGCGGAGCAGATGATAATAACAATGTAGATAACTATGACAATTGTAAGGCTGCTTCTAAAATATCAACATACTATTCAACTAATTCAATGTCATATAATATAGGTACATTATGGAATTATATAAATCAAGTAAATGCATCAAAAGTATCAATAAACACATATGCAAATAGTACAAGTGTAATCAGTGATTTGTTAAATAGCTATGCTTGGGATACAGCAATAGTGTATGTGCAAGAAGCTGGAAATATTAATTATGCTAATGCAGGTAGTAAAAGTAGTAACCTTTTAAATACTGGGACAGTAGGAGATGAAGTATGCAAAATAAATGATATGGCATCAAATTTAGCTGAATGGACAACAGAGTATTCTAGTTATATTCATAGTAATGCAAGTGTTTCTCCTTGTATTGCTAGAGGAGGATATTCTTTCTATGAGGACGTTAGTATTTATAAAGTTCAACGCCGTCTAAAACTCAATTCAAATCTTAGCAATTTAGATGTTGGATTTAGACTTCTTCTGTATATACCATAGAAAATTAGTCAAAACGTCCTGTAACCTGATTGAAAAGGAGTATATTTTAATCTAGTTACACTAAATTATTCATACTATATAAATGTTAAAGAAGTGTTTTTAATGAGGAAGATATAGTTTTAAATTCAATAAAATACGTAAGAAAATATAATGTTCTTTAAAATTTTGATAAAAAATATTACATAGCAACATAAAAATATTTTTACTATTAGTTAGAATAAATCATAAAAAAAGAGAAATAATAATAAAAATAATTGACAATAAAATAAAGTTGAATTATCATATAAACATGATATTATGAGAAAAATTTTATTATATAATTAAGTAATAGGAGGATATATGATAAAAGAAATATTCAAAAGAGAAAACGGCTCAATGGCAGTATATACATCAGTTGTTCTTTTAACAATGTTAATAATAATTACAGCAATTTTTATAACGTCAAATATGGCTAGAGCCACTCAATTACAAACAGCAATAAAAGTAAAAGAATCTTATGAAAAAGATAATATTAAGGCAGGAGAAATATATGCAAAACTAACAGAAAATACAAGTACACCATCATATGTTACTAATGGGCTAATACTTCATTATGATGCTATAAACAATACTGGGAATGGTCATGATAACAATGCAACTGTTTGGAAGGATTTAAGCGGAAATGAAAATGATGGAAGTTTAATAGGTTTTGATTCAAACAGCGGTTGGGGAGACAATTATATTAAATTTGATGGACAAAATGATTATGTTATTTCTAAAAACAACATAGGTCTCAGTGGAGATTCTAATTTAACTATGTGTGCGGTAGCTTTATGGGATGGAGATAATTGGTTATCTCAATGGCCATCATATATGGGAATTAATTCTTATAGTAGTTTTGTAGGATTAAGTATGACAATGAATGAAGGAAAACCAGCTTTGGATTTTTGGAATTATAGATATAGAGCTAGTGAATCTTTAGAGGTAAAAAAGATTTATCAAATTTGTATGACAAAAGAAACAGGAGGAATTAATACTACTAGTAAAATATTTGTAAATGGAGAAGAAGTTACTGGAACAGGAAATTCAACTTCTTCACCTAATATTAGTAATTCTCAAGCAATAGTAGGAAAACTAGATGATACTAGATGGGCAAATGCAAAAATTTATAATGTGAAATATTATAATAGAGCTTTGAACAATTTAGAAATTAAACAAAATTATATGGTAGATAAACAAAGATATGGATTCTAAGTAATATTAGATATTTAAGAATTAAAGGTAAAAGTATATTAATCATTTCTTTAATATACTTTTATCTATTTTTTGTGTAGTACTAAATAAATTTATGAAAATTTTACATAAACATTGACCTTTTGCCTATTTCCGTATATAATATTAGTGTCTAAAAATATGCATTTTTATTAAAAAATCAGCCAAGAAAAATTGGTGTTAAATTTACAAGGAGGAGAATATATGGGAGAGGTTATAGTTATAACATCCGGAAAAGGTGGAGTAGGAAAAACAACTACAACAGCTAATCTAGGTGCAGCTTTAGCTTTAAGAAATAAAAAAGTTGCATTAATTGATACAGATATTGGACTTAGAAACTTAGATGTTGTAATGGGACTAGAAAACAGAATAGTATATGACATTGTTGATGTTGTAGAAGAAAAATGTAAACTAAGACAAGCCCTTATAAAAGATAAAAGATTTAACGAATTATTCTTACTACCAGCAGCTCAAACAAGAGATAAAAGTGCAGTAAATGAAGAACAAATGAAAGAACTAATAAGCAAACTAAAAGACGAATTTGATTATATATTAATAGATTGCCCAGCAGGAATAGAACAAGGATTTAAAAATGCTATAGCTGGAGCAGATAGAGCAATTGTTGTAACCACAGCAGAAATATCAGCAATAAGAGATGCAGATAGAATAATTGGTTTATTAGAAGCATCAGAAATAAAGAATCCAGAGTTAGTAATAAATAGAATTAGACCAAATATGATAAAAAAAGGCGAAATGATGGATGTTGAAGATATTGTGGACTTGCTATCAATTGATTTAATTGGTGTAGTTCCAGATGATGAATATATAATAACTCAAACTAATAAAGGGGAACCAGTTGTCATTAAAGAAAAGGCACCATCGGGAAAAGCATATACTGAAATAGCTAGAAGAATTTTAGGAGAAAATATAGAGGTTTCAGTTCCTGGAAAAAAAGAAGGTCTTTTTAGTAAAATGAAAGGTTTTTTCGCGAAAAGTAAACATTAATACAATTGGAGGTAAAGTATGTTTGAAAACATAACACAGTTTTTTAAAAAATTCAAAAAAAGCGAAAAATTAGAATCTAAAAGTACAGCTAAGGAAAGATTACATCTTGTTCTAGCACAAGATAGGGCAAATATTTCAGCAGACTTTTTAGAAATGATGAAACAGGAAATAATAGAAGTAATTAAAAAATATATTGATATTGATGAAAAAGCCATAGATGTAAGATTGACCAATAAAGAAGGTGAAGATGGCTCAGTGGGATCTCCAACCTTATATGCAAATATTCCAATAATTACTATTAAAAATGAAGCTAGAAAAATGGAAGGAACATTGCAAAAAGGCAAAAACAATGAAACAAATAGCAAAGAACAAAAAAATGAAGATAATAATACTGAAAAAGATAATGATCAACAAGAAGAAAATGAACAAAAAATAGATGAGCAAGATAAAAAAGATAATACAGAAAATAATAATGACAAAGAAAATAAAGAAGATAAAAAAAGTAAAGCAGAAAAAATTGAGGAAGAGGACAAAGTTAAAAATCCTGAAAAGGCAGAAGAAGGAGAAGGCAATTCACAAGAGGGGGATACACAAAATAATAATGTAGACGAGGGTGCAAATGAAAAGAAAAATTCTTAAAAATATAGAGTGGGGAATACTTATATGTACCTTATTATTAGTTATAATAGGACTTGTAGCTTTAACATCTGCAACAAAAAATTCAAATTATGAAGAATTAAAAAAGCAAATCCTATGGGTAGCAGTTAGTATTCCTGTAATGATAGTTATAATATTTATTGATTACGAATTTATAGCTAAAATATCTCCAATATTATATGGAATAATTATAGTTCTTCTAATAGCTGTATTATTTACCGAGCCAATAAATGGTGCTACTAGTTGGTTTGATATTGGTTCATTCTCATTTCAACCAGCTGAGTTTGCTAAAATCATAAGTATATTAATGCTAGCAGTTGTAATAACTAAGATACAAAGAAAAGGCAAAGACGAGATAAGTAAAATATCAAAGATTTCGCTTGTATTATTAACATTTGCAGTACCAACAATATTAATAATTAAACAGCCAGATTATGGAACTGCATTAGCATTTATTATGGCTTTAGTATTTATGTTATTTGTTGCAGGAATAAAGAAAAGATATATTATTACATCTATAATTTTAGTTGTTATTGCAGTTCCACTATTATACTTTTTTGTTTTACCTGAGCATGCAAAAACAAGAATAGATGTATACTTAAATCCAGAATTAGATCCAAGAGGAGCAGGATATAACATAATTCAATCTAAGCTTGCAATAGGAGCAGGGGAACTATTTGGAATGGGACTATTTAAAGGAAATCAAACACAATTAGGATTCCTTTATCCAAAAACAACTGACTTTATTTTTTCTTTGATAGCGGAAGAAATGGGATTTATTGTTTCGGCAGGAGTAATAATATTGTATGTAGTTCTGGTAACAAAAGCTGTATATGTGGCAAAAACAGCAAAAGATGATTTGGGGTCATATATAGCAGTAGGAATTGCACGGAGTATTTTTCTTTCATATGTTAGAAAATATAGGAATGACAATGGGACTCTTACCAATTACAGGAATTCCTTTACCATTTGTAAGTTATGGAGGAAGCTCAATATTAAGTAATTTTATTATGATAGGATTATTACTAAATATTTCAGGAAGAAGGCAAAAAGCAATTTTTATAAATTAAAATGATATCAAAAGTATATATCAAAAAAAGTATCTTGTAAAAATAGAAAGGGAATAATATAATGTACTCAAAAAAATTAAAAATTGGAAACGTTGAACTTAGAAACAATATACTTTTGGCTCCAATGGCAGGGATTACAGACCTGCCATTTAGATTGATATGCGAAAAATATGGTGTAGGACTTACTTGTACAGAAATGATTAGTAGCAAAGGATTATATTATGATGATACAAAAACCAAGTTACTTTTAAATATAGAAGGAGAAAAAAGACCTGTATCAGCACAAATATTTGGAAGTGATGTAGAAGCACTAAAATATGCTGCTAAATATGTTAGTGATTTTGTGGATATAATAGACATAAATATGGGTTGCCCTGCACCTAAAATTGTAAAAAATGGAGACGGAAGTAAGTTATTACTAGATTTAGAATTGGTGGAAAAAATAGCAACAGAAGTAGTAAAGTCTTCAAAAGTACCAGTAACTGCTAAGATTAGAAAAGGATGGGATAATAACAATATAGTAGCAGTAGAAGTGGCACAGATACTAGAAAAGTCAGGAATATCTGCAATAGCAATTCATGGAAGAACTAGACAAGAATTTTATTCGGGAATATCAGACTGGGATATAATAAAAAAAGTGAAAGAAAGTGTAAAAATACCGGTTATAGGAAATGGAGATATAAAAAGCAAAGAAGATGCTAAGAGAATATTTGAGCAAACTAATGTAGATGGAATAATGATAGGAAGAGCTAGCATTGGAAATCCTTGGATTTTTGAAGAAATAATTAATTATTTGCAAGATAAGCCAGTAAGAGAAGTTTCAAATGAGGAAAAATTAGATACAATAATAGAACATATTAATTTAGAAGTTCAAGAAAAAGGCGAAATAGTTGGAATTAAAGAAATGAGAAAACATTTAGCACACTATATTAGAGGAATGAAAGAAGCAAGTAGAGTTAGAGAAAAAATTAATAAAATAGATACTAAAAAAGAATTGATAGATTGTCTAAAAGAATACTTTAGAGATATATAAAATAAAATGGAAGTAGATTAAATTTTTAGTCTACTTTCATTTTTTTAAAGGAGAAATTTAAATGTTAAAAAATAAAAAAATTTATTTTATTATAGGAATAATAACTGTTTTAATTTTTTTGATATTTTTTATTAAAAACAATTATAAAAATTTTGATACTGGACATAATATGAGTAACAAAAATATTGAGGAAATTGAAAAATATATTTTAAATATTAGTTCATACAAAGCAAAAGCAAGTATTGAAGTTCAAAGTAACAAAAATTTAAATAAATATGTTGTTCTACAAGAATACACTAAACCAAATATTTCAAAACAAACAGTATTAGAGCCAAGTAACATAGAAGGAATAGAAATAATTTATGATGGAAATGATTTAAAAATAAATAATACAAAATTAAATTTAAGTACAATCTATAAAGACTATGAATATATAGTAGATAACAATTTTTCACTAGAGTCATTTATAAATGATTATACTGATACAAGTAATACTAAAAAATATGAAGAAAACGAAGAATATGTACTTGAAGCTCAAATAGAAAATAATAAGTATATGAAAAATAAAAAACTATATATTGATAAAAAAACTGCAAAACCAACAAAACTAACAATACAGGACATTAACGAAAAAAACATAGTTTACATATTATATAATGAGATAACAGTAAATATTACAAATTAATATTTACAATCTATAAAATTATCTCAAACTAAATTTAAAATATATTAAAAAATAAGCCTTAAATATAGAACTATTAGGAGTGAAGAATATGGTAATTAAAAGAGGAGATATGTTTTATGCTGACTTAAGTCCAGTAGTTGGTTCAGAGCAAGGAGGAATAAGGCCAGTTTTAATTATACAAAATGATGTTGGAAATAAACATAGTCCAACTGTAATTGCAGCAGCCATTACATCTCAAACAGGAAAAAACAAATTACCAACACATATAGAAATAGGGTCACAAGAAAATGGCTTAAAGGCTGATTCAGTAGTGCTTGCAGAACAGATTAGAACAATAGATAAAAGTAGATTAAAAGAAAAAATAGGTCATATAGAGGATGAAAATATAATTTCAAAAATAAATAATGCTCTAGGAGTAAGCTTTGGATTAGAATAGGTATAAGAAAAATTAGCGAAGTTGTAAAAACAACTTCGCGTTATATTTCTAACTTCTTTATAATTTTAATTTCATCATATAATTTTTTTACTCTATCTGATCTAATATCTAGAGCAGTTTTATAATCATTATATACCTGTTTATAATTATCAAAATTCTCATCTATTTGGAAAAGCATTTTCATTCCTTCTTTGTAGTAAGCTTTCTTTTTATCTGTTTTTGCTTCTTCCATTTTTTGAGCATATTTATTTACAAGGTCTAACCTTTTTATATTTTCCTTTAAATAATCTAGATACTCATATAAACAACTAATCTCGTACAAAATATCATCTATTACAACTTTAAATAAAACCTTTAATACACGTTTATTTATTTTTCCAACTTTAGAATTTTGCGATAAATAATCTAAAGCAACAAACTTTGGATCTGGTTGGGCATCCTTTATCAAATCCTTTAAAGTTTCAGAAATATTAACATGAGTTGTATATTGTCTTTTGGTAACTATTGCATCATATTCATCTGCAACACGAACAATTTGTGCTTCCATTGGAATTTTTGTAATTCCATTTGGATAGCCAGAACCATTTAAAGCTTCATGATGATCTAAAGCAACTATTGCATATGGTCTCAAATTCAAATCTCTCATACACATTTCATAACCTTTAGTTGTGTGTGTTTTCATTATTGAAAATTCTTCTTCTGTAAGTTGAGTAGGCTTATTTAAAATATTTAATGGAATAAATAACTTTCCAATATCATGTAAATAAGCGCTAATAGTACAATAAATAGTAAATTTTTGGCTACAATGTAAATATTCACAAATTCTACAAGTTAGATTAGCAACATTTTCACTATGCCTTCTTGTAAAAAAATCTAAACTTCCCAATATATCTAGCTGATATCTCATGGTTTTATCTAAATTATATGATTTTAAACTAACTGGACTATAAAAATCAAATTTTTCAGTTCTCATAAAAGTATCCTTTCAAAGTTTTCTTATGTATATAATTATAATACTATAAAAAATAAAAAAAAACAATATATAAATTATCTAAAAAATTAAATAAAATGTATAATAAAAAAATTTTTGAACATAATACTAATATAAGATTGATATTAGTTGAAATAAGAGTAATATGGGATGTTTAAATATTAAATGTTTTATATTATTCGAGCAAAGATGTATAATGGTGTAATGACCTTATATTATTATATGTCGGCGATGAGAGTATATTATTTGTGCCAAAGCTATACAAAAATTAATTCTATTTATTACTTATAATTTATAGAAATAGTTTTAAAATGTATGGTTGAAACAGAGGTAATATATTTGAAGTTAAGATTATACTTGTATTTAATAATAGTTGTTATTAGTCCCATGAGGATGAATATGGTTATTATGAGTGCATTTATAGTCGAGCAACTGATTAATATATTTGGTGACTAGCTTATTTATGCAGTAATGTATATTAGGTTATAAATTAGGTATATTGGTTTTAGCTGGAGATTAATATCAGTTTTATGATTAAATGTCGTCATAAGTGTTATCCTTATGGCGGCATTTAATATTTTGTAGTACAATATTAAAATAAAATACCATAAAACATTGAAACAAAAATATAAATGATATATACTACAATAAGTGGAAAAAGGTTTACTAAAAGAACAGGAGGAAAGAAGATGTTAATAAAAAATGGAAAAGTAATAATTTTTGAAGATAATGATGTTAAAGTAAAACAAATAGACATAAAGATAAAAGAAAACAAAATAGATAAAATAGAGGAAAGGATTGAACCTGAAGAAAATGAGAAAGTAATTGATGCTATAAATAAAGTGGTAATGCCAGGACTCATAAACACACATGCACATATTGCTATGAGTATATTTAGAGGAACATTTGAAGGTTGTGATTTGTACACATGGCTTAATGAAAAAATATGGCCAATTGAGGCAAAACTTACAAGCAAAGAAGTATATAATGCAAGTATGTTATCAATAATAGAAATGATATCTACAGGAACTACTTGTGTAAATGACCATTACTTTTTCAGTAAAGAAATTAGAAAAGCTTTAGAAAAAAGCAAAATGAGAGCTATGATAACAAGAGTATTAATGGATAGTGATGGTAAAGAAGCATCAGAAAACAGAATAAATGAATTCATAAATTTATATGAAACTAGAAATAAAGAAGATAATTTGATAAGTTATTCTGTTGCGCCACATGGACTATATACTTGTTCTGATAATTTATTAAAAATATCAGAAAATTTGGCAAGACAATATAATTTACCAATACACACACACTTTTTAGAAAGTATAAATGAAATAGAAGATATAAAAAACATACATAATGCCACAGCAACAGAAGTTCTAAAAAAATATTTTGATGGAATCCCTACAATACTTGCACATGGTGTAAAAATAAATGATGAAGATATAGAAGTATTAAAAACAATGCAATGTGGAATTTCACATAATCCAATATCTAATTTTCGATTAGGATGTAAAATAGCTGATGTTACAAAATATTTAAAAAATGGTATAAATGTTGCACTAGGAACAGATGGACAAGGATCTGGAAACAATTTAGATATGTTCGAAACAATGAAATTAGCAGCATTGGGACAAGGCGGAATACACGAAAATGAGGAAAGAATAACTTCAAAAGATGTAATAAAAATGGCAACTATTAATGGAGCAAAATTACTAGGAATAGACAATAAAGTCGGAAGCATTGAAAAAGGCAAAGAAGCAGATTTAATTATTGTAGATATAACACCAAAATTAGATAATATAAAGATAATTCCTAATAATGATATTATTTCAAACCTAGTGTATAACACAAATGGAAACAGTGTACAAACTACAATTGTGAACGGAGAAATACTAATGGAAAATAGAAAAATGAAACTAATAGATGAAAACAAAATAATAGAACAGTTTGTATAGCTAAGAAAATGAAAGTTATTAGTTAACAAAAGTTTACCTTAAAAACATGAGTATATGAACTTTAATACTACGTAAACAGAAACATATAAGTACAAAATACGTTTATAATTCGTTTTATATAATTATTACCTTTGCTATGATATAATAAAAAAATTTAACGAGAAGGTGTGTAATATGAAGAAAGCAAGGGTAATAAAGATTGGAAAAAACATTCAAACAATTAGAAAAAGCCATGGGTATACACAAGAAAAATTAGCAGAAGCAGTAGAATGCTCACCTAGATATATAGGAGACATTGAACAAGATAGGTCAAAACCATCTTATGAAGTATTAGTAAAAATATGTAATACTTTTAACATAGGGCTAAATGAAATATTTAGTGAGTATCTTGATGTAAAAGGAAAAAGAGAAATAAATACAGCATTATTTGGATTTGATAAACTAAAACCAA
Organism: uncultured Clostridia bacterium; assembly: GCA_944390515.1. GTDB lineage: Bacteria > Bacillota > Clostridia > TANB77 > CAG-508 > CALXVA01. Next base: position 362 of record CALXQG010000033.1, on the reverse strand, counting down.
ATAATCAAGATACAATAATTCATATGATAGAATACTTCAACAAAAGCAATGTATCATAAATAAAAATGGCGCAAATGGGACAGACCTTTTCGCGCCAAAACAAAAAGAAAATATTACAGTAATGTTACAAATATATTACATTTTGATTACAAATAATAAAAAGTATTGAAAAAAGCACACTAATAGTGTAAAATAAAATTACACAGATAGTGTGCTTTTTATCTTTTTATAAAGACAATAGAACAAGGAGAAAAATATGCAAAAAAAGGAAGACGTTAAAAACACTGATATACTAGAGAGAGGTGCGCCTGAAGGTGCTTAATATATAATAGGTGGGAATCCTATCTAGCAAAGTTTAGCAA
>CALXQG010000032.1 GCA_944390515.1 uncultured Clostridia bacterium | reverse complement strand
TGTATTTTATGCTTAGCGAGTATACATATAAGAGGAGGTGTACATATAATGTACGCAATAATTGAAAGCTGTGGAAAACAATACAAAGTAGCAGAAGGAGATGTAGTATTCTTCGAAAAATTAGATGTTGAAGAAGGAAAAAAGATTACATTTGATAATGTTGTTTTAGTTTCTGATGACAAAAAAGTAGAAGTTGGAGCTCCTTATGTTAAAGGTGTTAAAGTTGAGGGAAAAGTAGTTTCTCATGGAAAAGGAAAGAAAATTTTAGTATATAAATATAAAGCTAAAAAGAACTACAGAAGAACTCAAGGACATAGACAACCATATACAAAGGTTGAGATAACAAAAATAAAGACAGCTGCTGAAAAAGCTGAAGCAAAAACAACTACTAAAACAGAAACAAAATCAGCTGAAAAGAAAGCAAGTACAAAAAAAGCAACTGTAAAAGAATAATTTAAAAATAAAATTAACACGCGAAGGGAGTTGAGATAAATGGCTCATAAGAAAGGTCAAGGTAGTGTTAAAAACGGTAGAGATAGTGAATCAAAACGTTTAGGTCTTAAAAGAGCAGATGGACAAATAGTTCCAGCTGGAAACATTCTAGTAAGACAAAGAGGTACTAAATTTCATCCAGGAACAAACGTTGGTATAGGAAGTGATGACACTTTATATGCAAAAGTAACTGGAAGAGTTAAATTTGAAAGATTAGGAAGAGATAAAAAACAAGTTAGTGTTTATCCAGTAGAGGAAACAGCTAACAAGAATTAAAAAAATAAAAATGTCGTTTTAGGGATAGTCCTGAAAATGACATTTTTATTTTTGAATGAAAAGAGGGCATTTATAATGAAGTTACCCTCTTATAATTTCTCTATATAAATCTAAAAAGTAGCATACTTAAGAAAATATATGCATATCTATAAAAAGTTTTTTGAATTAATTTATGCTTTATATAATAATATGTTTCAAGGCAAGCACTATATTTATCCATTGTTGTCACTATATATGATTCTTTGTATTTTGGTAGTGCAAATGTAACAGGCCACATATGTTTTAAAATAACATCTTTTTCAATATCATTTAATTCAAAAATTTTACTAGCATTTTTAAAAGCAATTTGTGGATGGACAAATGCATGCAAACCAGGTAATTCTATATTTCTATATTTTTTTCTCCAATCATACAAGAATAAGTCATGCATCATTGCAGCACGAGTTGCAGATACATAGTCAAGTTTTAATTTTTTGCAACAAATATATGTAAAATATGCTACTTGCATGCAATGTTTATAACATGAAGTATTACAATGCTGTCTATAGTTTTTCATTTCTTTTATAGTATCATTTGAAATAATATCTTGTATAATATTAAAAAATTCTGTTAGTTGAAGTCTTTTATCCATTTTAGAATGGATTTTTTCATCTATATATTCATCAATTGTATATCCGATTTTGGTATAGATATCTTTGGTTTCTTCTGATTTTTTACTTATAAATAGTTTTTTCACAACGTTCCTCCAAAAATAAAAGAAAAAATCTTATAATAATATTATATCATGTTATTTTTATAAAGTGAAGATATTAAGAAAGAATTAATAAATTATAGGCTAAAATTTTCTATGGCAATATCTAATTTTTCTTTGTTTTTTTTACTTAATTCAATTAGGGGTAAACGAGGAATTCCACAATTAAATCCTATTTTGTTCATAGCATATTTAATAGGAATAGGGTTTACTTCACTAAATAATGAATTGATTAATGGAATAGCATATAATTGTGATGCACATGCTTTTTGCCAATTTCCTGACAAATAATCAGTAACCATGGTATGAACAAATTTAGGGTAAAGATTAGACATTACAGATATAACGCCCAACCCACCAAGAGATAGTACTGGAACAATTTGATCATCGTTTCCAGAATAGATTGCAAGGTTATCTTTGCATAGATTTGCAATTTTTGCAACTTGAGAAATATTTCCACTAGCTTCTTTTACAGCAACGATATTAGGAATTTTGGATAACTCTAAAAAAGTTTCTGGTTCAATATTTATTCCAGTTCTACTAGGAACATTGTATAGAATTATTGGTAAATGAACACTTTCAGCAATTTTGGTATAATGACTAATTAAACCTTTTTGAGTAGTTTTATTATAATAAGGAGTAACTATAAGCAAAGCATCAACACCAGATTTTTCTGCATATTTAGACATCTCTATAACACTTTGAGTATTATTTCCACCAGTTCCTGCAATGATTGGAACCCTTTTATTTACAATTTTTACACTGAAATCAATAACAGATTTTTTTTCTTCATAACTCATAGTAGAAGATTCACCAGTGGTTCCGCAAATTATTAAACTATCAGCTCCTTCTAAAATTTGAAATTCTATCAATTTTCTAAGTTCCTCGAAATTTATTCCATCATCTGTGAATGGTGTAATTAAAGCAGTACCGCAACCTTTGAAAATAACAGTTTTCATAAATATATTTCATTCCTTTCTAAAGATTACTCTATTGTGAAATAATCTCTAATTAAATATATGGTGGATAGCAAATGTATATACATTAAAAACAGTGAAATTACAAAATGACAGAAAAATATGATTGACATAAGTTTGAAATAATAATATAATAAGGTATACTTTTTTAGGAGGGCATAATGATGAATATAAGATCAGTTACACTTGAAAAAATTACAACAAAAATTGTTGAAAGTGTTGTTATTGAAGTCAAATCTGCAAAAATAAAAGAACTGGACGAGTTTGATAGGGTAATAGGTGAATTCATTATTACAAATGGTATAAAATTCATAATATTTGCAGAAAACATCAATGCAAAATCCAGAAAATTATATTTGCAGAAAGAGTGCAAGTTGACTTTTGTGGAATGGAATTTTGTTAAGGAAAAAGTAAACGAGGTAATGAGCTTTGTTTGCGATGAACTAAAACAAATTGGTTACTATTGTTACTTCAATGTACAAAAAGGAAGGTGGACGATTCAAATTCATGGCTCTAGTGAGGCACTTTAAATTAAGTGTTTTATAAAAAGGTAAGGGGAGAAGCTTTGAAAAAATAAGCTTCTCCAATTTTTACAAGGAACAATTTGACATAATAGCTAAAAAATATTATAATTATATATAGCATACCAATTTTTTGAAAGGGAGTTATAATTATGACTATCATCGAACTATTGAGGCAGAAGGCACGGCTTAAGCAGATTGCTATGCAAACAATGCTAGACGGTAATTCCGAAAATGATGAGCAACTGACAAAAAAAGCCTGGTACTTTATCAAGAATGTTTTTGAGTCAATAAGTTCTTTGGATACGACGATGGACAAAGTAGTGGCTGTATCAGTGCGAAATGAGGGGGAACGTTGGAAATTTCAAATTGTTCGTGAAGGGATTGATTCAAGAGCAGAATCTCTTTCCAACGACTTTTACATGGATGCCAATAAGCTTACTTTGGATTATAAGTTCATTAAGCAAAAGGCGGAAGAAGAAGGATTGGAATTCATTCAAGATGAGGACCGTAAGGGCTTTAATGTATATGCCGTGATTCACCCTGAACAAAAATCATGATTTGGTTTGGATGCTAGGACCTAGTAGAAATACTAGGTCCTTAAATATATTATGGTAAAATATTGTAAAATATCAAAAAAAATGTTAGAATATATGTGGTAAAAACCAATAATATAATACTAATAAGATTGGTTAGATATATATAATTAGATACAATGAAATAGGAGGACAAATGTTAGAATTAATAGATATATGCTTTTCAAGAGATAGAAAAAATATATTAAAAAATATAAATTTAAAAATAGACAATAATAAAATGGTTGTTATTACAGGACCAAATGGTTCTGGTAAATCTACTCTTGCAAAAATTATTATGGGAATAGAAAAACCAGATTCAGGTAAAATTATTTTTGATGGAAAGGATATTACCAATTTATCAATAACAGAAAGAGCAAAATTCGGAATAGGCTTTGCATTCCAACAACCAGTTAGGTTTAAAGGATTAACAGTAAGAGATTTAATCGAAATATCAGCAGGAAACAGTATTAAGGTATGTGACGCATGTGATGTATTAGCTGATGTTGGATTGTGTGCACAAGAATATTTAAATAGAGAAGTGAATGCAGAGCTTTCTGGAGGAGAATTAAAAAGAATAGAAATAGCAATGCTTGCAGCTAAAAAATCAAAATTAACTATATTTGATGAACCAGAGGCAGGTATAGATTTATGGAGCTTTAATAATCTAATATCAGTATTTGAAAAAATGCATGATGATATAAAAGGGTCTATTTTGATAATCTCACATCAAGAGAAAATTTTAGAGATTGCTGATGAAATAGTTTTAGTTAAAAATGGAAAGATTGAGATGCATGGAACAAAAGATGAAATGCTATCAAATATCTTTGGAAAAATAAAGCCATGTCATAAGCTTGATAAAAATGAAAAATGCAGCAAAGGAGGGACAAATTAGATGGATAAACTAGAAAAAGATTTATTAAAAAAGATTGCTGATATTGAAAAAACTCCAATGGGAGCATACAATATTAGAGAAAATGGAAAAGGAATTGCAAGAAATACAACTGCTAATATAGATATTGTTACAAAAGAGGATAAACCAGGAATTGATATAATAGTTAAACCTAATACAAAGAATGAAAGTATACATATTCCAGTTATATTGACACAGGGAGGACTTAATGATTTAGTGTATAATGATTTCTATATTGGAGAAAATGCAGATGTGGTTATTGTTGCTGGATGTGGTATTCATAATAATACTTGTGATACAGCAGAACATGATGGTATACATACATTTCATTTAGCAAAAGGTGCAAAAATAAAATATATTGAGAAACATTATGGAGAAGGGGAAGGAACAGGAGATAGAATTCTAAATCCACAAACAATAATAAATTTAGATGAAAATGCTTCTATGGAGATGGAATCAGTTCAAATAAAAGGAGTTTCTTCAACTGTTAGAGAAACATTTGCCAATATGAAAAAAGGAAGTAGTTTAGTAATATCGGAAAGAATAATGACAACTGGAAAGCAATTTGCTAAAACAGTATTTGATGTTAATTTAGATGGAGAAGACTCAAGTGTTCATGTTGCATCAAGGTCTGTAGCAGAAGATGATTCATTGCAAGAATTTATTTCAAATGTAAAAGGAAATACAAAATGTTTTGGACATGTTGAATGTGATGCAATAGTTATGGGAAATGCAAGGGTTATATCAGATCCTAAAATTGAAGCTAATAATGTTGATGCAAGTTTGATACATGAGGCAGCTATAGGAAAAATTGCAGGAGAACAGTTGACTAAACTTATGACACTTGGTTTAACTGAAAAAGAAGCGGAAGAACAAATAATTAATGGATTTCTAAAATAGAACCTATTAATTATAATTGAATTAATATTATGGATATTGTGTTTTAAAGGAGAAACGAATGAACAAAAAATGGGAATGCTATGAAAGTGATAATTCAAAAGTAGAGATACTTGAAAAAGAATATGGAATTAATCAGCTCTTAGCAAAAATTTTGGTAAATAAAAACATAATTGAAAAAGAAGAAATAGAGTTATTCATGAATCCTACACGAAAGGATTTTCATGACCCTTTTTTGATGCCAGATATGGAAATTGCAATTGATAGAACTTTAAAAGCAATAAATAACAAAGAAAAAATTATTATATATGGAGATTATGATGCAGATGGTATAACAAGTGTTACAGTGCTAAAAAACTTTCTGGAAGAAAGAGGATTGGAAGTAAATTACTATATACCAAATAGATTAGATGAAGGTTATGGACTTAATAAAGATGCAATAAAAAAGATATATGATGATGGATATAGATTAATGATTACAGTTGACTGTGGAATCTCTGGAATTAGTGAGATTGATTATGCTAATTCTTTAGGAATAGAGACAATTATAACTGATCACCATGAGCCAGCAGAAGAGCTTCCAAAAGCACTTGCGGTTGTAGATACTAAAAGAAAGGACAATAAATATCCTTTTAATCAATTAGCAGGTGTTGGAGTAGTATTCAAATTTATTCAAGCATTATCTATAAAATTAAATTTAGATGAAAAGGAATATTTGAAGTATTTGGATATTGTTTGTATAGGAACAATTTCGGATATAGTACCACTAGTTGATGAAAACAGAGTAATTGCAAAGTTAGGACTTAAATTAGTTGCGCAAACAAGAAATATTGGATTAAGAGCATTGATTGAAATTATGGGCTTTAAAACAATGGATTCAGGGACTGTATCTTTTGGAATTGCACCTAGAATTAATGCATGTGGCAGAATGGGAAATGAAAAATTAGCATTAGATTTGTTTTTAAGCAAAAATATGGAAGAAGCAAAAAAATTAGCAATACAATTAAATGAATATAATATAAAAAGACAAGCAATAGAAAAGAAAATGTTTGATGAAGCGGTTCAAGAAATAGAGAAAAATGAAAAAGACAATACATGTATAATAGTGGGACATGAAGGTTGGCATCATGGAATAATTGGAATAGTTTCCTCAAAAGTAACAGAAATGTATTTTAAGCCATCTGTACTCATTTGCTTTGATGGAGAGGAAGGAAAAGGCTCAGGAAGGAGTATTCCAGGATTTGATTTGCATGAAGCGTTGATGAAATGTGGAAAACAACTAGAAAGATTTGGCGGACATGCAATGGCTGTTGGAGTAAGTGTAAATAAAGCAAAATTTACCAAATTTAAAGAAGAAATGGAGAACTATGCTAGAAGCTGTGAGATAGATAAATTAGTTCCAATTATATATGTTGATAGTGAATTAACACTTAAGGATGTAAATGTTGACTCTGTAAAAAGTTTAGCGTCATTAGAACCATTTGGAGAGGCGAATAAGGTGCCATTATTCCTATTTAAAAATCTAAAGATAAATTCAATAAGGTCATTATCAGAGGGAAAACATTTAAAACTATCTTTAAAGGATGATAAATATATGGTTGATGCCATAGGATTTAATATGGGAAATTTAACAGAAAACTATCTTTTAGATGATAGAGTAGATGTTGTTGGAAGTTTAGAAATAAATAGTTTTAATGGTAATGAAAGTGTTCAAATATTTTTGAAGGATATTAGAAAATCATACTAAACTTTTGAAAAAAGGGGGATGATATAATGTCAGAATATAAAGAAGTAGAAATAGCAGATGTAATAAATGTAGTTAAAAAGAAAAAAGGAAGAAGAGATACAAAAATAATTCAAAAGGCATATGAATTTGCAAAAGCAAAACATGGAGAACAGCTTAGGAAATCAGGAGAACCATATATAATACATCCTATACAAGTGGCATTCACACTAGCTAACTTAGATTTGGATGACAACACAATTTGTGCTGCTTTATTACATGATGTTTTAGAAGATACAGATACTAGTTATGATGACTTAGTTAATGAATTTAATGAAGAAGTAGCATACATGGTAGATGGTGTTACAAAACTTAGCAAATTACAGTATGCGAGTGTTGAAGAACAACAAGTAGAAAATTATAGAAAAATGTTTTTGGCAATGGGAAAAGATATTAGGGTAATATTAATAAAACTTGCTGATAGACTACATAATATGAGAACATTAAAATATTTATCCCGTGATAGACAAATTGCAAATGCAAAAGAAACAATGGAACTATATGCACCACTTGCAAATAGACTTGGTGTATATTCTTTAAAATGGGAACTAGAGGATTTATCTTTTAAATATCTATATCCAGAGGAATATAGAGATTTAGTAGAGGGAATTGACAAAAAAAGAGAAGAAAGATTAAAATTCATAGAGCTCATAATGGAGCAAATTAAAGATGAACTAAAAAAGCAAAAAATAGATGCAGAAGTTACTGGTAGAGCAAAGCATTTATACAGTATATACAGAAAAATGAAGAGAGATAATTCTACCTTAGATCAGATATATGATTTATTTGCATTAAGAATAATTGTAAATTCAGTAAAAGATTGTTATGCAGCACTTGGAGTAGTACATGATTTATATAACCCAATGCCAGGAAGATTTAAAGATTATATAGCAGTACCAAAACCAAATATGTACCAATCATTACATACTACATTAATTGGACCAAAAGGAACTCCTTTTGAAGTACAAATTCGTACATGGGACATGCATAGAGTAGCAGAATATGGAATTGCAGCACATTGGGCATATAAAGAGTCAAGCTTCTTTAGCGGAAAAAAATCAAATGTAAAAGTAGAGGAAGATAAGCTAGCATGGGTAAGAGAGACACTAGAGTGGCAAAGTGAAATGCAGAATCCAGAAGAATTTATGCAGACACTAAAAAAAGAATTGTTTGAGGATGAAGTATATATTTTCACCCCAAAAGGAGCGATAAAAGTTCTTCCAAAAGGAGCAACACCTATAGATTTTGCATATCAAATACATGAGCAAATAGGCCATCATATGGTAGGATGTAAAATTAATAGCAAAATGATGCCTATTGTTACAAAATTAAATAATGGCGATATAGTAGAAATAATTACATCTGATCAATCTAAAGGACCAAGTAGAGATTGGCTAAAATTTGTAAAAAGTTCAAGAGCAAGAAATAAAATATTAGCATGGTTTAAGAAAAATCTAAGAGATGAGAATATTGAAAAGGGAAAAGACTTAATTGAAAAAGAACTTAAAAAAATTGGTGTAAAGCATGAAGATTTATTCAAACCTGAATTTATACAAGCTATGCTAAACAGATATAAATATAATACGTTAGATGATATGTATGCAAGTGTTGGATTTGGATCAATAACCTCTAATAAGGTTATTACAAGAATGTTAGAGGAATATAGGAAAGTTCACAAAGAAGATAATATAGAAAAAACACTAGAACAACTTGCAAAAGAAAAAATAAATAAAGCAAAACCTTCACAAAATGGTATAATAGTAAAAGGAATTGATAATTGCCTTGTAAAATTATCAAAATGTTGTAACCCTGTTCCAGGGGATGAAATAATAGGATATATTACTAGAGGAAGAGGAGTATCAGTACATAGAACAAATTGCGTAAATACAAAAAGATTACTAGAAGAAGGAAATAGAATAATTGACGTATATTGGAGTGAAAACAAGAAAACCACATACAGTGTAGATATAGAAATTGATGCAAATGATAGAGCAGGTTTACTAGCAGATATTATCACAGCACTTGGAAAAAATAAATGCAAAATTATTGCTGTTAACTCCAAGGCAACAAAAGAAAAAATAGCAATTACTGAATTAACCATAGAAGTAGAGGACATAGAACAACTAAATAATATATTAAAAGCAATTAGAAAAATCGATAGTGTTTACGAAGTTAAAAGAAAAAAAGAAGGTAAGTAGAAAAATGGCGCAAATGGGACAGGCTTAGGTGCGCCAAAATTTTAAATATAGTAAAGCAAAAGAAGATAAAAAGGAGAAAACAATGATTTTAAAACAACTGAAAATAAAATCTATATTAAATGGAATTGTTACAAATTGTTATATTATTACAGATGAAAAAACAAAAGAAACAATAATAATTGATCCAGCTGAAGAGGAAGAAAGAATAGAGGAGTTATTAGATATACTAGGGGCAAAAGTAAAGTATATATATTTAACTCATTGCCATGGAGATCATATAGGGGCAGTTGAAAAATTGAAAAATCGTAGAGGAGGAAAAGTATTAATCCATAGAGATGATTACGAAGGATTAAGAAATCCAAAAATAAACTTAACAGAGATTTTAGCAGAGAATATTATTAAAATTGAAGCAGATGCTAGAGTAAATGATGGAGATTTACTTCATATAGGAAAAATTGAATTTCAAGTAATTCATACACCTGGACACACAATGGGTGGAAGTAGCCTATATTGTGAAGAAGAAAAGATGGTATTTTCAGGGGATACAATGTTTAAAGGGATGTGGGGAAGAACAGACCTTCCAACAAGTAGCCTTGAAGATATAATGAAATCAATTAGTAATAAATTGCTAGCTCTTCCAAATGAAACAATTGTATATCCAGGACATGGAATGTCAACCAAAATAGAGTATGAAGAGCCAATTTATTATAATTTAATGCCAGGAGAAGAATAAGAATATAAGGAGGAGAGAAGATGAGCAAAGTAGTAGAACCAAGAACTTTACCAGGATTTATGGAATTACTACCAAGTCAGCAGATACAGTTTAATATAATGGTGGATAAAATAAGAAAATCATATGAAAAATTTGGGTTTTTACCATTAGATACACCTATTATTGAGATGGCTGAAGTACTACTTGCAAAAGCTGGTGGAGAAACTGAAAAGCAAATATATCGTTTTGACAAGGGGGACAATGATTTGGCATTAAGATTTGATCTTACTGTTCCACTTGCTAAGTATGTTACTGAATATTATAATGCTCTTACTTTTCCGTTTAAAAGATATCAAATAGGAAAAGTATATAGGGGGGAAAGACCTCAAAAGGGAAGATATAGAGAGTTTTATCAATGCGATATAGATATAATTGGAGATGGAGAACTTAGTATTATAAATGATGCGGAAATGCCAAGTGTTATTTATACTACATTTAAAGAGCTAGGATTTGAAGATTTTACTATTAGAATAAATAATAGAAAAATATTAAATGGATTATTTGAAGAACTTAATCTTAAAGATACTTCTGTTGATATAATGCGCATTATAGATAAATTAGAAAAAATAGGCAAAGATAATGTTATAAAATGCTTACAAGATATAAATATTTCTAATGAAAAAATAGATAAAATAATGAATTTCTTAGAAATAGATGGTACTACAGATGATAAAATAGATTCTCTTAAAAATTTGAATTTTACCAATGAGCTATTTGTAAAAGGACTTGAAGAGCTTGAACAAGTTGTAAAATATGTAAGATTATTTGGTGTTCCTGACAATAATTTTAAAGTAGATTTGACAATTGCAAGAGGGCTTGATTACTACACAGGAACAGTATATGAAACATTTTTAGATTATTATAGAGAAATTGGAAGTGTATGCTCAGGTGGAAGATATGAGAATTTATCAGAATTTTATACAGATAGAAAAATGCCTGGTGTAGGTGTTTCAATTGGTTTGACACGTTTGTTTTACAAACTAAACGAATTAGAAATAATTAAAGAAGATAAAAAATCAATCTCTAAAGTATTAGTTGTATCAATGATTGATGATAATAGCAAATCATTGGAAGTTGCGGATATGTTTAGAAAGAGTGGAATAAATACAGATATATACTTAGAAGACAAAAAGATAAAAGCTAAGTTCAAATATGCAGATAAGTTGCAAATTCCATATGTAGCAATTATTGGAGAGGAAGAAGTAAAAAATGGTACATTAAGTTTGAAAAATATGGAAACAGGGGAACAAGAGCAACTAAGCATAGAAGAAGCAATAGAAAAAATAAAAGTGTAAATTATAAAAAATATAACTTAAATGTAACATTTGGGTTATATTTTTTTGTGTACAAGAATATATTTATATATAGTAGACTTGTACGAAAGGAAGCAAATTATGATAAATTTAGCTGTTGTTGAACTTAAGGATATTGTTAAATATTTAATTAAAATAACAATTGTAATAGTTATAGCTGTAGGACTAACAAAATATTTTTCCAGTTTTAAAACAAAACTAAATATAGATAAAAATTCGTTATTATCATGTTTGGATACAGTTATTCCAAGTATAAAGAATGTAAACAAAAAAGATGAAGTGCAAGCAAGTAGTAAGAATATAGAACCACTCAAAATGGCTCTAGGGGTAGAACTAGGAATGATGGACAGCACAGAAAAAAACAATAGTACTACACAGGAAAATAATGCAGAGAACAATAGTAATCAGCAGGTGGCAAATAATGAAAGTACAAATCAAAATCTTGAGGAACCTAAAACTAATGTGAATACAGAAGTAATTGAGTCAAATGTTCCAGAAAAATATACAAGTGAATATAATGGAGTAAAAATTAGAAATGAAACGGATAATATAAAATTAACAGAGGAAATGATGAAACCAGATGTAAATGTAAATATGAAAAATATTCTTATCTATCATACACATGCTAGTGAAAGTTATACTTCTTCTGATAAATATAAATACACAGCTACTGGAAATTTCAGAACTACAGATACAAACTATAATGTTGTAAGAGTTGGAACAGAACTTACAAAATATATGGAACATTATGGATTCAAAGTAATTCATGACACTACAATTTATGATAAATCATATAGTGAGTCATATGATAGATCTTTAAAAGGAGTAGCTAGCTTATTAGAAAAAAATAGTGATACTGACATATTATTTGATATACACAGAGACGCAATTGCAGATAGTTCTTATGCACCAACGGTAAAAATAGGAGAAGAGGAAGCGGCTCAACTAATGTTTGTGATTGGAAGCAATGGAGGAGGAAGTAAACATGATAATTGGAATCAAAATTTAAAGTTAGCAATTAAAATACAAGAAAAAGCCAATGAATTATATCCAGGATTATTTAAACCAATTGTATTAAGAGATAGTAGGTATAATCAACAATTGGCTAAAGGAGCAAGCATAATTGAGGTGGGGGCAACTGGAAATACAATGGAGCAAACTTTAAATAGTATGAAGTATTTGTCTAAAGTTTTGAGTGAAGTGCTTAAATAAAGTTTGTATATTTTATTTATAGAATAATCAATTGTTTAAGAAAATTTTCTAAATCTATTGCAAAAAAATCCTATGTATAATATCATATAAGCATATAATTGAATATTATACAAAAGAGGATAGTGTAAAACGCAAACCTTTACTAGAGAGAGGAACGGTGGTTTATGGAAAATATAAAAATAGATTTGAAAAATGCAAGAGTTTTTGAAAAAAATTTAATGAAATATTCAAAACAAGTTTTAGAAATACATAAAAAACTGCATGAAAATACAAAAGATAAGAGTAAATTTTGTGGATGGATTAATTTGCCAACAGAATATGATAAAAAGGAATTTGAAGAAATAAAAAAAGCAGCTAAAAAAATTCAATTAGATTCAGATATTTTATTAGTTATAGGAATTGGTGGCTCATATCTAGGAGCAAGAGCCGTAATAGAAGCTTTGACAAATTCGTTTTTTAATTTACAAGATAAAACTACAAGAAAAGTACCTCAAATATTGTTTGTTGGAAATAATTTAAGCCCTAATTACATAAGAGATTTAGTTGATTATATAGGAGATAAAGATATTTCAATAAATGTTATATCAAAATCAGGTACAACAACAGAGCCAGCAATTGCTTTTAGAATTTTTAGAGAAATTATGGAAAACAAATATAGTCTAAAAGAAGCGAGGGAAAGAATTTTTGTTAAAAAAAAAAAAAAAAAAGGAGCTTTGAAGGAACTTGCTAAAAAAGAAAAATATACTACATTTGTAATTCCGGATGACGTAGGAGGA
>CALXQG010000031.1 GCA_944390515.1 uncultured Clostridia bacterium | reverse complement strand
ACTATTACCAACCAGAAGCATATATTGCATCTTCAGATACATATATAGAAAAAGATGCTTCTATAAATGATGAAATAGATAAATTACGTCATTCTGCAACAGCAGCTTTATTTGAAACAAGAGATGTTATAATCGTAGCATCTGTTTCATGTATATATGGTTTAGGAGACCCTATTGATTATGAACATATGATTGTATCTTTAAGACCTGGTATGCAAAAAGAAAGAAACGAAGTAATGAAAAAATTAGTTACAATGCAGTATAGCAGAAATGAACTTGATTTTAAAAGAGGAACATTTAGAGCAAAAGGTGACATTTTAGAAATATATCCTTCTGATGAAAGTGAAAGTGCAATGAGAGTTGAATTTTGGGGAGACGAAATTGAAAAAGTATTAGAGATAAATCCACTAACAGGAAAAGTTATTGCTTCAAGAAATCATGTAATGATATTTCCAAATTCACACTATGTTACAACCTCAGATAAAATGGAAAGAGCAATTGGGACAATAGAAAAAGAGTTAGAAGAGAGAGTTAAATATTTTAAAGAAAATAATAAATTGATAGAAGCTCAAAGAATAGAAGAAAGAACAAATTTTGATATAGAAATGATGAAAGAAACAGGATTTTGTCAAGGCATTGAGAATTATTCAAGACATATTAGTGGACGTGCTCCTGGAAGTGCACCTTTTACACTATTTGATTATTTTCCAAAGGATTTCTTACTACTAATAGATGAGTCACATGCTACGATTCCACAAGTAAGGGCAATGTATAATGGAGATAGAGCAAGAAAAGAATCGTTAGTTAAATATGGATTTAGACTTCCTTCTGCTTTTGATAATAGACCTCTAAAATTTGAGGAATTTGAACAAAGAATAAATCAGGTTATATTTGTAAGTGCTACACCTGCAGATTATGAAAAAGAACATTCAAAAGAAAATGTTGTAGAACAGATTATTCGACCTACAGGTTTATTAGATCCAAAAATAGAAGTAAAACCTGTAGAAAATCAAATAGATGATTTGATTGAACAAATAAGGGAAAGAGTAGAAAAGAAGGAAAGAGTATTAGTAACAACTTTAACTAAAAAGATGGCAGAAGATTTAACTACCTATTTAGCAGGAATTGACATTAAAGTAAGATATATGCACTCAGATATAAAAGCTTTGGAGAGAATGGAAATAATTCGTTCATTAAGACTTGGAGAGTTTGATGTATTAGTTGGAATAAATCTTTTGAGAGAAGGATTAGATATTCCAGAAGTTTCTTTAGTTGCAATTCTAGATGCAGATAAAGAAGGATTTTTACGTTCAGAGCGTTCATTAATTCAAACTATAGGACGCGCTGCAAGGAATACAGAAGGAAAAGTTATAATGTATGCAGATGAGTTAACTGATTCTATGGAAAAAGCTATTTCAGAAACAAATAGAAGAAGAAAGATACAAAAAGATTATAACGAAGCACATGGTATAACTCCAAAGACAATTCAAAAATCAGTTAGAGATTCTATTAAGGCAAGTATATTGGAAGAAGCGGAATCTAAGTACAATATTGGAAAAGAAGAAAGTATACAAGATGTAATAAACAAATTAACAGATGAAATGCTAAAATATGCATCACAAATGGAATTTGAAAAGGCAGCAGAGTTAAGAGATAAAATAAAGGAATTAGAGAATAATTTATAGTTTTAGTGTTATATTATTAAAAATAAAAAGATAAGAGGGAAAGAAAAATGTCAGGGGATATAGTGATAAAAGCATTTAAACATTTTAACTTAATTTGCAAACACAGATGGGAGGTTTTTAAACTTTGCTGTAGAGCAGGAATTCCTTTTAGAGGGTTAGTTCATGATTTATCAAAGTATTCTCCAACAGAATTTTTTGAGTCTGCTAAATATTATAATGGTAACATTAGTCCTATTACTATTATAAGGGAAAGAGAAGGATATTCAGAAGCATGGTTACATCATAAAGGTAGAAATAAACATCATGCAGAATATTGGTATGATCCTGCAGCAAATGAGTCAACACCAATTATTCCTTACAAATATACAGTAGAAATGATTTGCGATAATTTAGCTGCAAATATTACATATAATAAGAAAAAATGGAATAAAAATTTACAAATTATATATTGGAATGAGAGGAAAAAAGAAATATTAATGAATCAAAAGAATATAGATATGCTTACAGAAGTTTATACACAAATAAGTAAAGTAGGAATTGAAAAAACAATTAAAAAATCAAATCTAAAGAAACTATATCATAAATATTGCGAATAATCATTGAAAATTTGCACAAAATATAGTAAAATATATAAAGATAGAGTTAAAGGAGGAGATACCAATGGGAATATTTGATATTAATGATAACTTTACAAATAAAATAAATTTTGATAATTTTACACCAGAAAATTGCGACCAATATATTAATGGTGTAAAAGAACATGAACAACCATTAGTTGCATTTACTAATGAAGGTAAAAACGTAATTTATAGAGAATTATTATAAAAAGAAAAATAACTAAATGCAAACCCCATCCTTTGGAAACACCAAAAGATGGGGTTTAAATATAGAAGTTATTTTGCGTTTATGTTTGACGTTCGATTTTATGCAGCCTTGTCAGCGAGTTCTTTAAGTTCACTAGCAAAAGCACCATTTGGATTTTTCCACGAGACGTGAAAAATACCAGCTTTATTACCGCTTTTTCTTAGAAGCTCTACCTGTAAACCGAATTTAGTCAGACGATCTGCGTCACTTAGGAATATACGAATACATGTTTCGTATTTCCCTTGACTAGCAATAAAGATAAGCCGTTTTTTAAATGAAAATATAAAAATACACTCCTAATAAAAAAATTGATGTTTGTTTCTGCTACAACAGAAACTTTAGAACTCATCATGTATAAGATTATATCATATTTTTAAGAAAAGTGCAAAAAATTTACATAATTTTTTTAATGAATAACAATATGTATGTTGTAAATGTTGGTTTTCACCCCTAACTTTCATAACAGACTGTAAGATAAAAATTACATTTGATAGAACTTATTTTACCTTGAATAAAAAACTTGTTTTTTCAAGAGTAATTTTTCTACAGACTGTAATTTGTTGGTTCCCATCTTAAGCACTCAAACAAAATTTAAAACATAAATATTGCCTAGATAAAAAATCAAAAAGCTTTAAATAGCAACTACAAATCAAATTTATGTAACACAAACTCTTGTTTTTGATTTGGAAATATAGTATAATTATTTGTGTTATATTTTGGAGGGTAAATAATATATGAATGATAAAATAGTAATAAAAGGAGCAAAAGAGCATAATTTAAAGAATATAAACTTGGAAATACCAAGGGATAAATTAGTTGTAATTACAGGTCTTTCGGGTTCTGGAAAATCTTCTCTTGCATTTGACACGTTATATGCAGAAGGACAAAGAAGATATGTAGAAAGCTTATCTGCATATGCAAGGCAATTTTTAGGACTTATGGAAAAACCAGATGTTGAGTCAATAGATGGACTTTCACCAGCTATTTCTATAGATCAAAAGACGACATCGAGAAATCCACGTTCAACTGTAGGAACGGTTACAGAGATATATGACTATATTCGTCTCCTATATGCTAGGATTGGTGTTCCGTACTGTCCAAAGTGTGGTAAAAAAATAGAAAAACAAACAATAGACCAAATAATTGATTCGATTTTAGAATTAGAAGCAGGAACAAGAATACAAGTTTTAGCACCTGTTGTGAGAGGAAGAAAAGGAGAGTTTACTAAATTATTAGAAGAATATCAAAAAGAAGGGTTTGTAAGAGCAAGAGTAGATGGACAAACTATAGAACTTTCTGATGATTTAGATTTAGATAGAAAGAAAAAGCATAATATTGAATTGATAGTAGATAGATTAGTAATTAAGGAAGATATACGAAGTAGGCTAACAGAATCAGTTGAAATAGCTTTAAAACATGCTAATAATATTGTAATAATTGAAGATGCTACAAATAAAAAAGAAATGTTATTTAGTCAAAATTATGCATGTCCTGATTGTGGAATTAGTTTTGACGAGTTAACTCCTAGAATGTTTTCATTTAATAATCCATTTGGAGCATGTCCATCATGTACAGGTATAGGATATTTGATGAAAATGGATGAAGATTTAATTATTCCAGATAAAAATAAAACTTTATATGATGGGATAAAAGCTTTTGGCTCTAGTGTTATGAAACGTGGAGATACAATGGCAAAAATGTATTTTGAAAGTGTTGCAAAACATTACGGAGTACAAATAAAAGATGTTCCAATTAAAAAATTACCTAGAGAATTTTTAGAAAAAATACTTTATGGTACAGGAAATGAAGAGATTAATTTTGAATATACTTCTCAAGCAGGAACAAGAAGATTTACTGCTCCTTTTGAGGGCGTTATTCCAACATTAGAAAGACGCCATAATGAGACAAAATCACAAGGTATGCGTACATTTTATGAAATGTATATGAGCGATTCACCATGTCCAGAGTGTCGTGGTGCAAGACTAAAAAAAGAGAGCCTTTCTGTTAAGGTTGGAGATAAAAATATAAACGAACTTACAGATATGTCTATTAGTAAAATTAAAAATTATCTAAATTCACTTGAGTTAAATAATAAAGATAGAATGATTGCAGACCAAATTTTTAAAGAGTTAAATAAAAGATTGCAATTTTTAATAGATGTTGGGCTTGAATATTTAACATTATCAAGAGGAGCTGGAACATTATCAGGAGGAGAAGCACAGCGTATAAGACTTGCTACTCAAATAGGTTCAGGGTTAACAGGTGTATTATATATATTAGATGAACCAAGTATAGGACTTCATCAAAGAGATAATGACAAATTGCTTTCAACATTAAAACACTTAAGAGATTTAGGAAACACTGTACTTGTTGTAGAACATGATGAAGATACAATGTATGCTGCAGACCAAATTATAGATATTGGACCAGGAGCTGGTGTACATGGAGGAAATGTAATGGCACAGGGAACAGCAGAAGAAGTAAAACTTGTTTCTGATTCTATTACTGGACAATATTTGAGTGGAAGAAAGCAAATAGCTGTTCCAAAAAAACGAAGAAAATCAAATGGAAAGGCTATAGAAGTAAAAGGAGCAACTGAACACAATTTAAAAAATATAAATGTTAAATTTCCTTTAGGACAATTTATATGTGTTACAGGAGTTTCTGGTTCTGGAAAAAGTACATTAGTAAACGAGATACT
Organism: uncultured Clostridia bacterium; assembly: GCA_944390515.1. GTDB lineage: Bacteria > Bacillota > Clostridia > TANB77 > CAG-508 > CALXVA01. The sequence goes on along the minus strand of CALXQG010000031.1, from coordinate 8,347 downwards.
ATACAAAACAATTGCAAGGGACCTTAATGGTTCAAATGAAAAACCTGGAAGATGCAAAGAAGTAAAAGGGATTGAAAATATTGATAAAATAATAAATATTGATCAATCTCCAATAGGAAGAACACCACGTTCAAATCCAGCTACTTATACTGGTGTATTTGACATAATCCGTGATATATTTGCAGGTACTAATGAAGCTAAAATGAGAGGCTATGAAAAAGGCAGATTCAGTTTCAATGTTGCTGGTGGAAGATGCGAGGCTTGTAATGGGGATGGAATTATAAAAATTGAAATGCATTTCTTGCCAGATATATATGTACCTTGTGAAGTTTGCAAAGGTAAAAGATATAATAAAGAAACCTTAGAAGTTAAATATAAAGGAAAAACAATATCAGATGTACTTGATATGACAGTTGAAGAAGCTTTGGAGTTTTTCAAAAATATTCCTAGGATAAAAGATAAAATTCAAACACTATACGATGTGGGACTAGGATATATTAAACTTGGACAACCTTCTACAACCTTGTCAGGAGGAGAAGCACAACGTATTAAACTTGCAACAGAACTTTCAAAAAGAGCTACTGGAAAGACACTATATATTTTAGATGAGCCAACAACTGGTCTTCATATTGCTGATGTTCATAGACTAGTAGATATTCTTCAAAGACTAGTTGATACTGGAAATAGTATAATAGTTATTGAACATAATCTAGATTTAATTAAAACAGCAGATTATTTAATTGATTTAGGTCCAGAAGGTGGAGATGGAGGAGGAGAAGCGATAGCAGTGGGTTCTCCAGAACAGATAGTAAAAAATGATAAAAGTTATACAGGAAAATTCCTAAAAAAATATTTAGACAGATAAAATAGAGAAAAATAGGGCCGAGCTTGTTTCGTTCATAGATCATTGAACGAAACAAGCTCGGCTAAATGTCTTTATTGATTATTATTTTCGTTTTGTTTACCATTATTTTTCTTATTCTTATTGTTTTTATTGTTTTTATTCTCTGACATATTGAAGCACCTCCAATCTAATATAATTATGCACTGAAAAAAATTTTTTATACATAGTTATTTTATATATTTATTCTGTTTCATTTTGATTTTTCTCTATCTGCCTTCATTTGTTCCCAACACGCACTTACTTGATCCTGAATACTACCTACTAGGCTATCAAGGTCCTTGCTTGGATCTTTTTTTGCATTTTCAACTAGACTGTAAGTTTCAAAAATTGTAAGTGGATCAGTTTTATAATGAGAACATAATTTATTAAATTGTTTATTTAAATCTTGTATACTTAAATTACCAGCCAAAAAATCATCATGTGCATGAGAAAGTTCAAAGTATAGAGAATAGTAGTAATTTCTACCAATAGGAGGAACAGTACACTCTATTGAAGGATTCTCAAAATAATAATCTCTTAAAAAAGCATAAATACTATATAGTGAATTATCAGTATATAGGTACAATGCCTCAATAGATGATTTTTCCATTTGAGAGAGATGATTTGATGTTACTGTTTCAGGTACTTTTACGGAATCTCTAAAATTATTTTCACTCATAGTTAACATATAATCCTTTCTTTATTTAGTATAGTTATTATTTACAAAAACCAAAAAAAAATACAAAAAAATAATAAATATTTAGAATACAAGCAATATGTGTAGATTATATCTTCTATATTTTATATTATAAAAGAACAATCATACAATAATATGTTTTAAAGACATTGAATTTGTAAAAAAATATGATATAATTCTTGTGTCAAAGTATAAAAATAAGAAGGGCGGAACAATAATATGAGTAATATTATAATAGGAATAGAAGGATTAGTTGGCTCTGGAAAAACTTCAATTTGTAGAGAATTATTGAAGAATATTCCAAATAGTATTATATTACATGGTGGGAATTTATATAGAGGAATTGTTGTTGCGTTAATGAATTATAAAAGTAATATTGATATAAATAACTTAAAAAACAATATAAAAAATATTGATATAAAAAAACTAATGGATTCATTGAATGTTAATCTAAAAATAGAGAATAATGAAAGCGTAATTTATGTTAATGGCAATAAAATAGAAGAAGACGAGTTACAAGCACAAGATGCTTCTCTTGCAGTTTCTATTGCAGGTGGAAGTGCAGACAATTCTCATTTATATATTTTTGGAAGAAATTTAATAAATGAATATAAAAAACAATTTAATGTAATAGTTTCTGGACGAGATTTAATGAAAATATATCCAGACTTGGATTATCATTTCTTTATAGAGGCTTCTTTAGAAGAAAGAACAAAAAGAAAAATGAAACAATATGGAGATAATGCAATTTATGAAGAAGTACAGAATAATATAATTTCAAGGGATGAACTTCAAGAAAAGGCAGGATTTTATAAAAAATATCCAAATACAATAGTGGTTGATGTTACTAAATGTAAATCAGCTGAAGAATCAAGCAAAAAAGTGTTAAAACACATTAATTTAAAATAGAATATAACATAAGGAAGGAATGAGTATTAATGGAAAATTTAAAATTAAAGGCTTTTGAAAATAATGTCAGAGGAAAGAGGGTTGCTATAATAGGACTTGGAGTTAGTAATATTCCACTAATAGACTATTTACACGATTTGGGTGCAAATGTTGAAATATTTGATCAAAGAGATTTAGAAGAATTGGATAAAAGTGCTGTAGAAAAAATAAATAAATATAATTTTAAAATAACAACAGGGAAAAGTGCTTTACATTTCTTAAGAGGATTTAATATAATATTTCGTTCACCAAGTTGCTTACCAACAACTCTTCAGCTAGTTTCAGAACAAAAGAGAGGAGCAATTATCACATCCGAAATTGAAATGCTTATGAATACTTGTCCTTGTAAAGTTATTGGAGTTACAGGAAGTGATGGAAAAACAACTACCACATCTTTAATATATGAAATATTAAAAAAAGGCGGATACAATTGTCATTTGGGTGGTAATATAGGTATTCCTTTATTTACAAAAGTTAAAGATTTTAAGGAAGATGATATTGTTGTATTAGAACTTAGCAGTTTTCAATTAATGGATATGGAAGTAAGTCCAAACATATCTGTTATAACAAATATTTCTCCAAATCATTTGGATAAACACAAATCTTATGAAGAATATATAAATGCAAAGAAATCAATTTTTGAATTTCAAGACCAAAACGATAAAGTAGTTTTAAATTATGACAATGAAATTACAAAAAGCATGGGCAAAGAAGCAGAAAGTAAAGTAGTATTCTTTAGTAGAAAGACAAAATTAGAAGACGGAATAATATGTCAAGATGGTATTATAAAAGAATGTAAAGATGGCGTTTGTAGACATTTGTTAAATACAAATGACATACATTTAAGAGGCGAGCATAATTTTGAAAACATTTGCGCTGCAATTGCTGCTACTGCTGATTTAGTTAGTCCTGAACTCCAGGCAGAAGCAATAAAAGAATTTAAAGGTGTAGAACATAGATTGGAATTTGTAAGAGAATTAGATGGTGTTAAATGGTACAATGATTCAATAGGAACAAGTCCAACTAGAACAATTGCAGGATTAAATTCTTTCAAAGAGAAAATAGTTCTAATAGCAGGAGGATATGATAAAAACTTAGATTATACACCTTTAGCTAAACCTATTTTAGAAAAAGCATCTAAAATAATATTGATGGGAAAAACTGGTCCTAAAATTGCAAATGCTATTTTAAATGAAACAAAGGGAACTGATATTACTTTTCCTATGTATGAAGCAAAGAATCTAGATCAAGCAGTTAGAAGAGCTAGAAGCATTGCAAAACCAGGAGAAATAGTACTATTTTCGCCTGCAAGTGCAAGTTTTGATATGTTCAAAAACTTTGCAGAAAGAGGAGAAAAATTTAAAGAGTGTGTGAACGATCTTAAATAAATATTAATCACAAAAAGCTTCGAAATACATATTATATCATAAGAAAACAAGGAGGTATAATTAATGTATTATCAAAGTTACGAAGATTATATGAGAAATATACTTGGATACTCACCTAACCAAAGCACATATTCAGATACATATTTTAATTATAATAGAGAAAATGCATATGGGACAGCTATGTATAGTTCAGAAATAATGAATTTATATCCTGAAGTTTATAAAATTATAAATCCTATGGTATGTAAAATTTGTGAAGCAAATACAAAACCAATTACTAGAGATTTGGTGGAAAAAATGACAGATGAAATATATTTGAATATAGAAAGTGATCCAAATTTAGCAGAAAGTACCACAATAAATGTTAGAGTAAACCTTCCAAAAGACAGTAAAACAGAGGATACTAGTATGACAAGCAAAACATCTGTAAACACTAAAAATCGTGATAACAGTAAATATAGAAATAATTCATCTGAAACTAAAGTAGTTCAAAAAAAAGATATTGAAAACAGTGAATATAGGCAAAGAAATCAAAATAGTATCCTTAGAGATTTAATAAAAATACTTATTCTAAATCAATTATTAGGTGGAAATAGAAGACCGCCTAGACCAAATCCACCACGTCCACCATATCCAAGTCCTAGACCACCAATACAACCTAGAGTTTATTATTAGCAATAAATTTTTAAAATGGTAAAAAATAACAAGAAAGTTAAGATTTTCAAAGATATGTAATTTTAAATTGCATATCTTTTATTTTTTTGCAAATAATAAATTATGTGAAATATCAAAAAATATATTAAAAATGAGGAGGTTTGTATTTATGAAAGTCAAAAATTGTATGTGTAATGAAGTGATTTTTGTAAAACCAGATTGTGATACAGAGGAATGTGCAAAAATAATGTGCAAAAATCATATAGGTTGTATACCTGTTTGTGATGACTCTAATAAAATAGTTGGCCTAGTTACTGATAGGGATATTTTATTAAGAACAATAGGTTGTGGAAAAGAAACTAAAAACACACCTATAAGCGATATAATGACATGTAATGTTGATTGTTGTTCTCCAGAGACAGATATAAAAGATGCTGAAAAAGTAATGGCACAAAACCAAATAAGAAGATTACCAGTTGTGGAAAACGGAAAAGTTGTAGGAATATTGACTTTAGGGGACCTAGCTTCTAACAAACAAGTAAATACAGAAGGAGTATCAGTAACATTAGAAAAAATATGTGGTTGTGATGAAAAAAATGCAGAATAATTAAAATGTCGTTTTTGGGCCTGTCCCAAAAACGACATTTTGACAATGAATAAAAAAATTTTTTGTGCATAAAATAATTAAAGGACAAGTTAGTAAGGAGAACAACTATGGTAATTGATATGAACTATTGGCATAAAGTAATAAAAAATATAATTATTTTAATAATTAGTATTGTTATTGTATATTTATCTTTTAAATTGGCTGCTTTTTATATGCCTTTTTTAGTAGCATTTATTCTTTCTTTAATATTAGAACCTATAATTAGATTTATAATGAAAAAAGCTAAATTAACTAGGAAATTTAGCTCTATTATGGTATTTATAATTGCAATTTCGATTATCGTTGGACTTTTAGTATGGGGAATAACCACACTTATTTCAGAAGCAACAAATTTATTATCTAATATTAATTCATATATTGATATGGGGTACAACATTTTTCAAAATATAATGTCAAAAATAGATTTAAGTAAAATAAACATTCCAGAAGAAGTTATGAATATTCTTCAAAATTCTGGAATGGAATTTGTAGAAACAGCAACAGAGTGGGCGAGAGGAGTGCTTAATAATGTAATTAATTTTATAACTTCTGTTCCAACTCTTGGAATATATGTTGGAATATCTTTAATTTCACTTTATTTTATATGTGTAGATAAAATATACATGATAGATCAACTAGAGCATCATTTACCAGAAACATGGGTTAAAAGAATAGGAGTGCATTTAAAAGATTTAGTAAAATCACTTGGAGGATTTCTAAAAGCAGAATTAATTTTAGTTGCTATTTCATTTTTTATATCTTTAATAGGTTTATACATATTCTATTTTATAGGATGGAATATAGAATTTCCTTTAATAATAGCAATTCGGAATAGCTTTTGTAGATGCATTACCAATATTTGGTTCAGGGACAGTAATGATTCCTTGGGCTGGAGTTTTAGCTTTTACAGGAGATATAAAACTTGCAATAGGGATTTTTGCATTATGGTGTATTATGAGTATTGTTAGGCAATTAATAGAACCAAGAATAGTAAGTGGACAAATAGGAATACATCCAATTTTTACTTTAATTGCAATGTATACAGGTTTTAGATTTTTAGGAGTATGGGGATTAATATTAGGACCTATTGTGCTAATAATATTAAAAAATATATATGGAACTTTAATTGATAAGGGAGTAGTTAAATCAATTTTAGAAAGATAATGGATAATAAAAAATTAAAATATTAAATATAGCTACTAAAAAGTCGTGCGACTGTGGATTATCCTACAATTGCACAACTTTTTAGTTTTACCAGCTAAAGGCATTGTCTTTAGCGGAAGAAGGGACTAGTCAAAAACCAGTTTACAGAATGCTCAAAACAGAGAATAGTCATATGTCCTTCATCATGAACTACACTAATTCGTGTTTTACTCTTTTTATCATTTTTCAGCATATCATGAACAAACATCAACCACAATCTTTGCCACCTTTGAATATGACCACGAAAATCATATTCCTGCTCCAAAAATAACTGATAATTAAATTTTGAATTCAGAGACTTTAACAACTTTGGTTCATAAGGTCTGTACAAAATATCAATGGATATAAGATATTCGCTTGGAATCTTCAGGTCTGTTTCTCTGTCATCATAGATGGAGATAGCAATGCGGAGTTTTGTATGATACCTATCTGGAAAATGCTCGCTTTCTATATATTCCTTAATCTGTTTAAAAGCTTCCTCCGTTTGGTTTAGCAAAATTGATAACTTATAGCCTATCCACCCGGTTTCTGGTATTTGTTTCCGGAAATCTGAAAACATAAGATTTCCCTCCTTATAAATTTTTTGTTCCACCACAATAGGTAGAATTCAATAAATATTATAACATATATTTACATAATATGCAAACTATAAAAGAAGCCTATTTTATTTCCAAAGCCTTTCCTATAAAACGGTAGATGTTGTTACAAAGCTATTGTCAGGGGGATAAACATATTCATCAGTAGGAGCAGTAACCTGATTAATTTTATCTACTTCAACAATAGGCATTTCTCCATAATAATCACCTTTAGTAATAGTTCCTTCTAATTCAACCCACGTGCCATCCTCAAAATTACTTGCTATGTTTGAGTGACATAAAAATCCGACTACAACTGTTTGAAAATCAGAAGAGACAATCATATTTCTAGCTAAAACAAATTGTTCTTTATTAAAATCATACATCCTATAAATATACCCTTTAAATTTTATTTTTTGTCCAACATATGTATCTATATCATTGTGAACGTTTTGTAGTACATTGGTATAATTTTTTGTATTTAATTCATAAATAGTATTTTCATTTGTATAATATCCATCATTAGTTTTAAAGAAATTGTTGAATATCACTGTATAGCATATATAAAACGTAAGAATTAAGATAATAACACAAAGAATACCCATTAATATTTTGGCTGTTCTATTGCCATTAACTTTAAAATTAAAAATAAACATAAATACCACCTATTTATTAAGATATATTAAAAAATATGACGAAGTATTTAAAATATGATAAAATAACTAAAACAGGTTGATATTTTTTTTGAAAAGTGATATATTATGATAGTATTTTAATAAACATTAGGAAGGATGAAATAAAGTAATGGGATTATTTAAGTCATATAGTGAAAAAGAAGTAAAAAGAGTTCAGCCATTAGTAAAGAAAATTAATGATTTAGAACCAGAAATGAAAAAATTAACTGATTCAGAGTTAAGAGGAAAGACAGTAGAATTTAAAGATAGATTATCAAAAGGAGAGACTCTAGACGACTTATTACCAGAAGCATTTGCAGTAGTTAGAGAAGCTTCAAAAAGAGTCTTAGGAATGAGACATTTCGATGTGCAATTAATAGGTGGAATTATATTACACCAAGGAAGAATTGCTGAAATGAAAACTGGTGAAGGTAAAACATTAGTTGCAACTCTTCCAGTATACTTAAATGCACTTACAGGAAAAGGTGTTCACGTTATTACTGTTAATGATTACTTAGCTAAAAGAGATAGTGAATGGATGGGAAAAGTATATAAATTTTTAGGACTAACAGTAGGTTTAGCAATAGCTGGAATGAATCCAAAAGATAAACAAAAAGCATATGCATGTGATGTAACATATGGAACAAATAATGAATTTGGATTTGATTACTTAAGAGAC
>CALXQG010000030.1 GCA_944390515.1 uncultured Clostridia bacterium | reverse complement strand
CGCCCTCAAGGATTCGAACCTTGGACCTACCGGTTATGAGCCGGTTGCTCTAACCAACTGAGCTAAGGGCGCATCTCAAACGCAATTTAAAGTATAAACTATTTTTTAATACTTGTCAATAGTTTTATCAAAAAAAATCATTTTTATTCATTATTTTTGTTACAATTCACAGCCCTAAAATAAAAAGACACTAAAACATGAGGGAATAATTTATATTATTCTTTCTAATTTTAGCATAATCACTTATCTTTCAAGTCCTCCACTTAATATCTCTTTGAGCGTATATGGCTTTCCAAGACATAGCATAACCAAAGCATTATATATATTAACATTATTTCGATTACATGTTTCTATATATGTCCTTATTGTCGCATACCAACTTGCACTTTCTTCACTCCAAAATTGTCCTGATGCTTTTTGTTTCGATTTTGCTCCTCTTAGACCTCTTTCACTTAAGTTATTCGTAAATGGAACATCAAAATCATATACCCATAACAAATATTCATTTTTGAAATCTAAAATTCGAAGTATTAATGTGGCTTCATCATCTACATAATATTTTTGTCCCTCTTTTTCGTTCTCTTTATGAGCCTCTAGCATAATCTTTTCAAATTTATCTTCGAATTTATTTAACTCTTCTTGATTAAATGATTCTTTTCCTTTCTCTTTTAATCTATTTCTTTTGTTATTCATTTTAGTCAATAACTTTATCAAATTCTTTTCCCAGTTATGATTTAAATTATCTATCACCTTTTTTAAATCACTTATTAGATGTCTATTACATTCTGCATTTGTGAATTTATATTCACTATTGTAGTTTACTTTGTTATGGTCATGTTCTACAATTGTTTCTTTTGGTAGTACGTTTAATATTCCATCTTCATCAAGCCCATTCTTATCCTTATGTGAATGTGCTGCATACATTGCTAATTTCTCTGTTCCATAAAATCTTAAACAAGCTCTTTTTGTATTTATCATTATTACTGTATCGTCCCAGTGTACTAACTTTTGCCTTATTATTTCTCCTTTCATTTCTTTCTTAAACTCTTCTAATCTCTGTGCTGCTCTTTTTTGTAGTTTTGCTATATATCCTTCACTTAAATCTATTTCTCCATTTGTTAATCCATATGTTATTTTTTGTGCTTTATTCATTGTTACATTTGCTTGGTTCATAAGTGTTAATTCTAATGCTTGCACTTGTGGTCCATATTGATTTTCTTCTTTTAAGTTATTTGGTATCTCTTGATGAAATTTCTTTCCACATTCTTCACATTTATATTCTATGAATCTATGTCTCTTTTTTTCCACAACTATTTTGTAATCTAATTCGTCTTTTTCTTTTATTTCTCCTGTCTCTTTTATTGCATGACTATTACAACATGGGCATTGTTCCATATTATGCTCACAATATTGTGTTATTTCATCATCTTTAAATTTTTCAAGTTTATGTTTTTTATGTCCTTCTTGGCCACCTCTTGGTAAATTTGTTTTCTCCCTTGTGTTTGGTATTACTTTCTTTTTATTAATTGGTGTTTGTGATGTTGGTATTCCGTGGTTTGTTCCGTCCATATTTAATAGTGCTTTTAATCTTGCTATTTCAAATGCCTGCTCTTCTATTTTATTTTGTTTTTCCAATAGTTCTGATTTTGTTTCTTCTTCTCGTTTCATAAATGTTTTTATTTGACTTTCTTGAAGAGCATTCATATATCTTAAATTTCTATTTTCTTTAGATAATTTATCATTTTTTATCAATAAATTTTCATAATCTTTATACAAGCTATTGTAACCGTTTACCATTTTTTTCTCCTTGAATTTGATAAACATATTATACACCAAAACAGCTGAAAATGCACGTTACAATTATGTTACAGAAATATTACAGCATGAGGATTAAGGGTAAGACCTTTTTAGAAAAAATTAATCTTGAAAGGTAAGAAAAAAGTAAAAAGCACTCTATCGAGCATATTGCTTCAATTAGAGTATTTTTTACCTTGTCGAATTTCTTTAAGGGAATATATACTAAAAAAAGTATATTACATTTTTGTTACAATTATATTACAATCGTTCTTTTTCGTTTTGGCTGTGAATTGTAACATTATTTTTTTGTATATTTTTCATTTTTTTGAGTACAATATTATTGAATCAATAATGAAAGGAATGGTTTTCATGAAAATTATTGATAAAATAGCTTTAGCATTAGTTATTATTGGTGCTATTAATTGGGGGCTTATAGGTTTATTTAATTTTAATTTAGTTGATACTATATTTGGTGCAATGTCTATACTTAGTAGAATTATTTACATCTTAGTTGGTATTTCTGGATTATGGGCTATAAGACTTCTATTCGTAGATCATGATTAATTAAAAATGCATGATAAAAGTCTGATTTGCATATCAGACTTTTTAATATTCTATATTATTCTCCTCTACCTTCTGGTAAAGCATTTGGAACTTCAATTTTTACTCTAATTTTCATTATATATGAAATAGCCTTAACTACTTTACTATTTTTTATACGTTGCCATAATGAAGGTTTAATATCTATTCTTGTTTGTTCCATATATTCTCTGTTTTCTTCAACTGGCTGTACTACTTCTGCTTGTTCTACTTCTTCTAGTGTATCTTCAGTCACTTGCTCAATTGGTTCTTGTGGTGTTGGTATAAGTTTTAAAGCATCTGCAACTTCTATTCCAATATAACTTAAAGCCTTAGATCTATCTTCTATTCTCTCCATATCTATTTCTATATGAAGATTTGTTTCTAAATTACCAATTCTTGCATTTATTAGTTTTACTGCATCTTGACAATTTTGAGATGTAGAAGATTTACTTCTTCCAATTACTCCTAAAGTTTCTATAATATCTTCTGAAAAGTCATTTGAAATATTTTTTATTGTTTCTTTCCAATCTTCTGATTTATTTTCAACTGCATCTAGTGCTTCTTTTAAACTAGCTGCTAAAGATATATTTTTTTCTCTTTGTCTTATTAAATCTTCTATCTTTTTTGTGTTTTCCTCAAATTGATTTGTTGCATATTCAACTAAACCATAAGCAGCTCTATATACACTTATTGGGAAGTTCTTCTTTTTTGGATATTCTATTAAATAAGTTTTTATTGATTCTATTAAATCTTTAAAATACGCATCATCCTCAAGTTGAATGATTTGTTTTTTACTATTTGGATTTATTAATTTTTGTACTCTATCAATATTTGATAAAATCTTCTCTTCCGTGATTACCATTCTCACGTTTACTATGCCAGACTTAGACATTGTAAACCTTACCTCCTTTATCCTATGTAATGCTTATTTCCGTAAGTCTTTCTTTGTTTTAATAGGATTTACTTTTTTAAATTTCATTATAATTTTATTACAAGTTTTCCTTTAAGTCAATACCTTTTTTGTAATTATTTGTCTTTTTTTAGCTCAGCATATCTTTTAATTTTCATTGTTGTTGTTTTTACAAATTCATCGTGTTTTATTTCTAATTTTTTAATTGCCTTATATGAAGTTAAGCTTTTATTCACTTCTTTTATTATATCCCAAATAATTTTATATACTTTATCTTCATCTAATCCTTTTCCATATTTTTCTTTTATTTCCTCATAATTTGGTATTACTCTTGCAGTAATTGTTAGCTCTTTCTCTCCTTCAACTTCTTTACCATAAACCATACATTCTTTTATTTCCGTATGTTTTGCTAGTATTAATTCTATTTCTTCTGGATAAATGTTCTTTCCATTTTGTGTTACAATTACATTTTTACTTCTTCCCGTTATATACAAAAATCCGTCTTTATCCATATATCCAACATCTCCTGAGTGGAACCATCTCTTTCCATCTTCTTCAAAAATTGCTTCTTTAGTTGCCTCTTCATCTTCATAGTATCCAATCATTAATGTCTTACTTGAAATTAATACTTCTCCTTCTCCATTTTCATTTGGATTATCTATTTTAAGTTCTGCTCCTACTACTGCTTTACCTGCTGAACCAACTCTTGTATCAAAATCTGGTGTAAGCGCTGCAATTGGGGCTGTCTCAGTTAAACCATATCCTTGCAAAAATAGTATTCCTATATCTTCTACCCATTTTCCAATTTTTGCATCTATTGGAGCTGCTGCTGATACTATAATTCTTATTCTGCCACCTAAATTTTCATAAATTTCGTTAAATACTTTTCTCTTAATGTCTACTCCAACGGCTTTTAAAGCATTAGTAACATGTATCATAGAACTTACTAATCCATCTTTTTTACTCTTTTTTATATTCGCATTTATTTTTCTATATAAATTTTCTACTAATAGCGGTACAGTTAAAAGTGCTGTTGGTTTTGTTTCTTTTAAATCTGAAACAATATGTTTTAATCCTTGACATACACTTATTGAACATCCCATCGCATATGGTAATAGGAACCCTATTGAAGATTCATAAGTATGGTGTAATGGTAATATCGACATTAACCTATCTTCAGGAGTTAGTTTTACATATGCTGTTGCAGCATTAACATTTTGAGCTAAATTTCTATAACTTAACATTACTCCTTTTGCATTTGAAGTTGTCCCTGATGTAAATATTAAAACTCTAAAATTATCTGGTTCAACTTCAATTCCCATAAAGCTATTATCTCCACCATTTACTAAAGCTTTCCCTTCTTCAATTAAATAATTTAATCCAACAAATCTGCCTTCTATTTCTTTATCAGAATTCATTTGAATAAAATATTTTACTTCTGGTAAATTTTCTGAAACTTTTTTTATTACATCCAATTTCTTTGTAGAAAATATGACAGCTGAAGCTTTTGCTCTTTTTATAACATTTTCTATTTCGTTTTCTGGTAATTCTTTATCTACAGGAACTGCTATCGCTGCACCACATAGCATTGTCATATATGATAAGTACCAATGATGTGTATTTTCACCTATTATTATTATTCTTGTATCTTTTAAATTTAATTTTCTTGTTAATGCTGTACCAAATCCTATTACTTCATTTTTAAATTGATTGTATGTTATTTCTGTCCAATCCTCTTTTGAATTAAATTTTTCAACTAATAATGTTCTGTCTGCATATTCTCTTGATGAGTTAATAAATATTTGTTTTACAGTTGAAAAATTTGTTCCTTCATAATTTTTCTTTTCTTTCTTTTTTTGATTTTCTTCTGCTTTTCTTAATTTATCAATATCTACTTTTACTTCATCAATTTCTGATAATTCCTTTAAATTAAATTTTGGAAATTTAAAATTTGGTAATTTAAAATCTTTTAAAATTCTCATTTCTATTTACTCCCCTTCATTTTTATCGATGTAATTTTTTGATAAATATATTGTCTATTTCACTAAATAATTTTTGAACATCTACCTCTTTATGTTGCATCTTATATATATAACTTGAACATGTAAATCCAAATATTCCAGAAGCAATGATGTTTGGGTCTTTATTCACTATCTCGCCCTTTTCTATTCCTTCTTTAACAATCTCCTCAACCATATGTATATATTCAAAAACATATTGCTTGCAAAGTTTATTTCTTGAATCATTTCCCCATATTTGATTTAAAATAATAGTCATAAAATTTTCATATTTGAATAAGATTTTTATTTGTATCAAAACAATAGCTCTAATTTTATCTAATGAATTTTTCATTTTATCTGTTTTGATGCTAATACTATTTTTTAATAATTTCATTCCTTCATCAACAAGAAAATTAAAAATTTCCTCTTTACTTGAGAAATGATAATATAAAGTACCTTTTGCTACTCCAACTGTAGCAGTTATTTCTTCAATGCTTGTTGCATCATATCCTTTTTCTGCAAATAATTTCATCGAAGTTTCAAAGATTTTTCTTTTTGTTTTATTCATTTACTTCACCTTTATATCAAAACTGTATTAATTATATAATTTATCCTAAAAATTTTCAAGTATTTATTAACTATTTGACCAATTGGAAGTCACATAATCTAAGCTAAAACATATATATTGATATATTTTCATAAATAGAAAATGTTATAGGAAATTTTTTTAATTTAGAACAATTTTCAAAAATAAAACAGAGCCAACTGCTATATAAATAGCAATCTACTCCATTTCGTTTCTAAATATTATTTTCCTATTTTCTTCTATCTAATGAATCTAAATTATCTAGAGCCTTTCCAGTTCCTAAGGCAACACAGGAAATTGGTTCTTGCGCTATCATAACATTTATTCCTGTTTTAGCTTGTAGCAACTTATCTAATCCATCTATTAAGCATCCTCCACCAGTCATATAAATTCCTCTATCACTTATATCTGCTGCAAGTTCAGGTGGTGTTTTTTCCAGAACTGAATGTACACTGTCTACTATTAACATAGCTGGTTCTATTAATGCTTCTAACATCTCACTTGAATGTATTGTTACATTTTTAGGAAGTCCTGTAATCAAATCTCTTCCTCGTATTTCCATTTCTGTGTCTTGTATTTTTGGATACACACAACCTATATTTATTTTTAAATCTTCAGCTGTTCTTTCTCCAATCATTATATTATGCTTTCTTTTTATATATTTTACAATAGCTTCATCAAATTTATCTCCTGCTACCTTTAATGACTCACTAACTACTGATCCGCCTAATGAAATTACAGCAATATCTGTAGTTCCTCCACCTATATCTACTACCATATTTCCACAAGGTTTTGAAATGTCAATTCCTGCTCCTATAGCAGCCGCAATTGGTTCTTCTATTAAGAATACTTTTCTTGCTCCTGCTTGGGATGCAGCATCTATAACGGCTTTTTTCTCAACTTCTGTAACCTGAGAAGGAATACAAATCATTATTCTTGGTGAGAATACAAATTTACCACATATTTTATTAATAAAATACTTGAGCATTTTTTCTGTAACAGTGTAATTTGAAATAACACCATCTCTTAATGGTCTTGTTGCTACTATATTGCCGGGTGTTCTTCCTAACATTCTTCTAGCTTCTTTTCCTACTGCTAAAACCTCATTTGTATTATTGTCAACAGCAACTACAGAAGGTTCTCTTAATACTATACCTTTTCCTTTTACATATGCAATAACAGTTGCCGTACCTAAATCTATACCAATATCTTGTCCCCACTTGAACATCTTATTTCCATTCCTTTCCAATATTTCAATTATATTACAATTTGATTACAATTATATTACATTTGTTGCAAAATAGCAATAAATTAGTAATATTTTTTTGTTAATTTATACTAAAAATACCTTTTCATATTTATATTATATAAAAAGGTATTTTATTTATACATATTTTTTATTATTCTTTAGTATCTGTAACACTAATCACAAATCTTTCAATATTATCATACTTGAATTTCATTTTAAAATCTTTTACTTGTTCAACCTCTATTGTTCCTATATCTATATATTCTGTAGATACTAATTTGTTATCTTCATTATATAGTAAAAATGCTAAATATTTTCCTGAGATAGGTTCATTTCCTTGGTTTATAACTTTTCCTTCAACATACCCGTTAACATTTGTTGCTTTTGCTTCTGAAACTGTAACATTTAAGTTTCCTGTATTTATTTCATATGATTTAATATCTTTATACATAGTTTTTATTGCCATTACACTTCCAATACTCACAAAAGCAAATATTATAACAAAATATATTAAATATCTTTTCAGATTGTTAGTTTGAACTCTGGTTTCTACAAACCAAAAATCACTATAACTCATTTTATCCCCCTATTACATTTTTCTAAATACTCCTATTACTTTACCTAATATTTGACAATCTGGTACTATTATTGGATCCATTGTACTATTTTCTGGTTGTAATCTTATATGATCTTTTTCTTTATAAAAAGTTTTTACTGTTGCTTCATCTTCTATTAATGCAACAACAATTTGCCCATTTTCTGCAACATTCTGTCTTCTTACTAAAATAAAGTCTCCATCTAAGATTCCTGCTTCTATCATACTTTCTCCACTAACTACAAGCATAAAAGTTTGGCTATTTCCTACAAAATCTATAGGAATTGGATATGTATCAGTTATATTTTCTACTGCAAGTATTGGAGCTCCCGCAGTTATTTTTCCAACAACTGGTACGTCAATCATTTCTTTTTTACAAAAATATGGTTTTCCAGCTTCAACTTTTTCAGGTCTTTTTCTATCTTTCATATATCTATCATCTTCAGATTTTAGAATTCTTAAAGTTCTACCTTTTTGATTTTCTTTTTTTATATATCCGTTCTTTTCTAGTTTTTTCAAGTAACAATGTACTGTTGCTGTTGAGCTTAAACCTACTGCTTTTCCAATTTCTCTAACAGAAGGTGAATATCCATTTTTTTCTATTTCCTTTGAAATATATCTTAAAATTTGTTTTTCTCTTACAGTTAGTCCTTTAGTTTTAGCATATTTTTCTGCTATTTTTTTCTCTCTTTCTTCTCCTACAGCCCTCATTGCTATATACCTCCAAAATTTATTTTACAATATATTATCATACAAACAAAAATATGTCAAACATTTTTTTGGTATTCTTTAATCTTCTTCCCATTCTAATTCATAATCATCTATTCTTACTATGTCTCCTTCTTTTATTCCCATCTTTCTTAATTTTTCATTTACACCTAATGTATCTAAACTTTTTTGGAAATAATATAGTGATTCATTATCAGCTATGTTTACTCTTCTCATTACCCTTTCTACCGCTTCTCCTTTTATAACAAAAATTCCTTCTTCTTTTGTTATAGTATAATCATCTTCATCTTTAAGACTATATACTTTTCTATCTTCTATATCTATTAACTCTTCTTTAGGTAATGTTTTCAATACTTTAGATACATGCTGTAATAATTCAGATACTCCTTCGCCTGTTGCAGCAGAAATTTTAAATATTTCCATTTCGTTTTCTTTTGCAACTTTTTCTAATTCTTGATACATTTTTTCATCTTGCATACTATCTATTTTATTTGCAACAATTATTTGTTTTCTTTTGCTTAATTTTTCACTATATTTTTTTAATTCTTCATTTATTATATAAAAATCTTTTACTGGATTTCTTCCTTCTGAACCAGATACATCAATAACATGTAATAATAGTCTTGTCCTTTCTATATGTCTTAAAAATTGTATTCCTAAACCTGTTCCTTCACTTGCTCCTTCAATTATTCCTGGAATATCTGCTATAACAAAACTATCTCCATACTCTGTTTTTACAACTCCTAAATTAGGCTCTAATGTAGTAAAATGATAATCTGCGATTTTAGGTGTAGCAGATGTTGTTCTTGATAAAAAGGTTGATTTTCCTACATTCGGGAAACCTATAAGTCCAACATCAGCAAGCAATTTAAGTTCTAATACTAATTCTTTTTCCTCTCCTTTTTCTCCGTCTTGTGCAAATCTAGGAGCTTGTCTAGTAGAAGTGGCAAAATGAGAATTTCCTTTTCCTCCTCTTCCACCTGCTAATACTAACTCTCTTTGTCCTTTTTCTGAAAGATCTGCTATTATATTATTTGTTTTTGCATCTCTAACAATTGTTCCTATCGGTACTTTTATTGTTAAATCTTCTCCTCCTCTTCCATATTTATTAGAACCTTCACCATTTTTTCCATTTTCTGCTTTAAATTTTTTGTTATATCTAAAATCAATCAATGTGTTACTATCTGGGTCGACCTCAAAATAGATGTCTCCACCTTTTCCTCCGTCTCCTCCATCTGGTCCTCCTGCTGCTACATATTTTTCTCGTCTAAAAGAAATAGCTCCATTTCCGCCATTTCCTGCTTTTGCAATTATTTTCACATAGTCTGTAAACATTTTACTTTTTCCCTTCCTTCAATTTTAGAAATAATTATTATAATTTTTTATCCAAAATAATCTAATCTCATAGCTTTTCTAACTTTTTTCATAGTTTCTTTTGCATCTTTTCTACCTTTTTCTGTTCCTTCTATCAACAATTTATCAACTAATTCTGGTCTTTCTTCATAATATTTTCTTTTTTCTCTCATTGGTGCTAAATAATCTATAATATTTTTTGCTAATTCTTTTTTGCATGCTACACATCCTCTTTTTCCTGCTTTACATTCTTCGCAAACTGTTTCACAATCCTCTTTATTTGTAAATAGATTATGATAATATGCAACCATACAAACCTCTGGATTTCCTTTGTCATCTTTTCTAATTCTATTTGGATCAGTAACTGCACTCATAACTTTTTCAGTAATTACTTCTGGTGTATCTGATAAATATATAGCATTTCCTAATGATTTTCCCATTTTTTCATTTCCATCTAAACCTTTTATTCTCTTTGCTTTAGATAAAACTGCTTCTGGCTCTACTAAAACTTCTCCATATATACTATTAAATTTTCTTACAATTTCTCTACATTGTTCTATTAGTGGTAATTGATCTTCTCCTACTGGTACATATTTTCCTTGAAAAGTTGTTATATCTGCTGCTTGACTTACTGGATACCCTAAAAATCCATATGTAACACTTTCTCCAAATAGTTCTTTTTTCTGTGCTATTTCTGTTTTTACTGTTGGATTTCTTTCAAGTCTAGCTATTGTAACAAGATTTGAATAAAACACTGTAAGTTCTGCTATTTCTGGCACCATTGATTGAATTACAATAGTTGTTTTTTCTGGGTCTATTCCTATTGATAAGTAATCTAGCATAACCTCTCTTACATTTTTTCTTACCTTTTCTGGGTTATTAAAATTATCTGTTAGTGCTTGCACATCTGCTATAAGAATATGTGGGTCATATTCTCCTGATTCTTGCATTGCTACTCTATTTGCAAGTGAACCAAAATAATGTCCTATATGTAATCTTCCTGTTGGCCTATCTCCACTTAAAAATTTTTTCTTTTCCATAAAAATTCCTCCTTATTTTATTTCTACTCCACCCCATTCTACAATTGTAAAACCTTTTCTTTCTGTTTTTTCTAGTTTCTGTTCTTTAATTTCTTTATAATTATCCATTCCTTTCCATTCCATCATCACTCTTATTAATGTATCCGGATTTTTGCTAAATATTAATGGCATTTCTTCATTTATTTCTTCCATAGTCTTAAATCTTATATATACATAATCATTTTCTTCTAATTTAGGTAACCAATATATAATAAATTCTTGAGCTTCTCTATCATTTAATCCTAATATTTCTAACTTTTCTTCTAAAAATTGGACTATATTTTCATTTTTTACTATAAATCCTTCTTTCATATTTTTTCCTGCACTATAATCTATTCCCTCCCAATATAGAGAATAGTATTCTCTTCCTGTTTCTAAATCTTCAAGTGTTCCACCTATATTTGCAATTACTTTCCACTCATCATTATACTTAGGGTATGTACATGTTAATTTTTCTGGTTTTCCAAGCTTCACTGTTATTTGCATCTTTTCTTCTGGATATATATATATTATCGGCTTTAAATCGGCTGATTCACTTAAATTTTTAGCCCAAAATGTCATTATTAAAACAAATGTTGCAACTGCTATACATATTATAAGTATAATTATTTGTATTATTAATCTATCTCTTTTCTTTGAATATTCTTTTTCTTTAATTTTGTTTTTCTTTTCATCTAACATTCTGGTTCTCCTTTACTATTTTATAATTTCTTCAATTCCAATAGCTGTAACTATAGATGAATATGGATCATACCCTAACATTATATTATACATTTTATCTAGCTCTATTTTTTCTTCTATTCCTTCTATGTGTTCCTGAGTTGTTAAACTTAAATCATCATTTTCAGTTAATAATTTAACCTCTTTATCTATTCTTCCTTCTTTTATACTTACTAATGAATAAACTTCTTCTTTATTATGCTTTCTTATTATATTACACAATTCTTTTGCCTTATAACCTTCTATAATACCTTCATAATCACAGAACTTTGAATTATAAGCTTCTATTTCTTGTGATATTAGTGGTTCCATTTGAGAATCATTTCTTATTAAGATTATCATACATACTATTACAATTATTTCTATTATTAATATCATTGCTATTAAATTTCTAATTATTCTCAATTTTTTTATTTTTCTTTCATTATAAATTTCCATCTTCTACTATATGATATATGTAAATATCATTATCCCCTTTTTCTATCTTATTTCCCCTTTACTTTTCCCTTCACGACTAAAGTAATAAAGTAAATTGCTCCTGAAATAATTACTATCATTGGCCCTGTTGGTATATTAAAGTAATATGATAGTATTAATCCTGCTATACCTGAAAATAGTGAAAATATCACTGCATATAAATGATACCATCGCATATTTTTTGCTATATTTCTACTAGATGCCGCTGGTAATATTAATAATGAATTAATTAATAATATTCCTATCCATCTTATTGAAATCATAACTACAATTGCTATTAAAACTGCAAAAATATTATCTATTTTTTTAGTATTTATTCCTTTACTTTTAGCAAGTGTTGTATTTATACTTGAAAGATGTAACTTGTTAAAAGCAAAATACCAGAATACAAGTACAATTATTGCAATAATAAACACATATGATATCTCTGAATCAGTAATACTTAAAATATCTCCAACCAAGTAACTTGAATATTGATTAAAACTACCTGTTTGTGCTAGTATTGCAAGACCTAATGCAATTGCTATTGATGAAAATACACTTATTATAGTATCTGCACTTGATGATGACCTATTTTTAACCCAATTTAACAGTACAGCAAAACCTATTGCAAATATTATAATACCCATATTTAGGTTACTTATCCCTATTAGACTCCCGAAGTGCTATTCCTGTTAAAGCTGAATGTCCCAAAGCATCTGAAAAAAATGCCATTTTGTTATTTACTATCATTGTTCCTAATATTGCAAATATTGGTGATATTAAAAATATAGCAATTAATGCATTTTTCATAAATTCATATTGTATAAATTCAAAAGGTAATATTACTTCTAAAATACTATTTATTACTTCCATTTTTCCCTCATTTCACAATTTTAAACTAATTCTCCAAATCTTTTTTTGAATTCTAAACTCTTAAATACATCTTCTGCTGTTCCTTCTTTTATAACTTGTTTATCTAAAAGTATAACTTTGTCTGCATATTCTTTTGCTAAATCCAAATCATGAGAAACAAGTATAATAGACATATCATATTCTGTTTTTAATTTACTAATTATTTTGTAGAAATCTTTTATTCCGTTCCTATCAATTCCTGAAACAGGTTCATCCAATATTAATAAATTTGGTATTGGTTTTGTTGCTACTGCTATTAGTACACGTTGTAATTCCCCTCCTGACAAATCTCCAAGACTTTTATCTATCAAATTCTCTGCTCCAAAAATTTTTAAATGTTCTTTTATTTCCTTATATATTTTTTTATCTTTTTTCAAAAATACTGGTATATGAGTTATGCTTGATGCAAAAAAATCATACACTGTTGTTGGCATATGTTTTTCTACATTTATACTCTGTGGGACATACCCAATTTTTATTTTCTTTGTCAAATTGTCTTTTTTATCTACAAATGTAATATTTCCAGTATGTTTAACTTCTCCTAGAATTGCTTTAAGTAATGTACTTTTTCCAGCTCCATTCCTTCCTATGATAACAGTTAACTCACCACAATGAATATGTATGCTAACATCTTTTAGTATTTCATCATCACCTATTTTTACCCCTATATTATTTATTTTAGTACAATGTAATCCACAAGCTTTTTCCATTTTGGATACTAATCCTCTCTTTTGACTATTTAACTGTTTTTAATACTTTTAAATTT
>CALXQG010000029.1 GCA_944390515.1 uncultured Clostridia bacterium | reverse complement strand
GGTGCCTCGAACGGGAATCGAACCAGTGACACAGGGATTTTCAGTCCCTTGCTCTACCAACTGAGCTATCGAGGCATGATATATAGATTAATCTATATATAATAAAAAAATGGCGACCCGGAACGGGCTCGAACCGTCGACCTCTAGCGTGACAGGCTAGCGTTCTAACCAACTGAACTACCGGGCCGTATAGGAAATATTTCGTAAAAAAATGGTGGGCGCAATAGGGCTCGAACCTATGACCTCCTGCTTGTAAGGCAGATGCTCTCCCAGCTGAGCTATGCGCCCATTTCCTTCGACTTGTTAAGTATACTAAATTTTTTTATCTTTGTCAACTGTTTTTTATAACTTTTTTTAATTTTTTTATAACTTTTTTTTATTAATGTAATCCGTTTAATATTTTTAATAGCATAAAGTATATATTCTTTCGTATATACTTTATGCTATTAACATGATTACCATTAATAACAAATCATTGTTTTTGCTATTTTTTCAATTCTTGTATTGCTCTTTGTAATTGTGTATCATTTTCATCTGTTAATTCTTGTATGTTTTCTGGCAATTCTACAGTAATATTTGGTTCTATACCTATTTTATTTATGCTATTTCCACTTGGTGTGCAATATTCTGCAGTTGTCATTTTTATTCCACTTCCATCTGACAATTTTGTTAGTGTTTGGATTACGCCTTTTCCATATGTCTTTGTTCCAATTATTGTAGCTTTATTATAGTCTTTTAGCACTCCTGCAAATATCTCTGAAGCACTTGCAGAATTTTCGTTAACTAAAACTACTATTGGTATATCTATAATAGGATTTTCTTCTGATTTTTGGACTATTTCATTTCCATTTTTCTCTTTTTCTATTAAAAGTGTGTCTCCTTTATCGCAAATCATTTCTAGCATATCTATAGCTTCATCTACAACTCCACCACCATTACTACGTATATCTACAATTAAGGATTCTGCTCCTTTATTTTTTAATTCTTCATAATTTTCTTTAAATTCTTTTGCTGTTCCTCCATCAAAATCTAGAACTCTAATATATGCAATATTATTTTCTAACATTTTTGCTTCTATATGACTAACTTCGATTTTTTTTCTTTCTATTTCTACTTCTTTAATTTCTTTTCCTCTTTTTATTTCTAATTTTACCTTTGTTCCTTCTTCTCCTTTTATTTTATTTGTCATGTCTGAGACATTATCTTTAGTTATTTCTTCTCCATCTACTTTTGTTATTATATCATCTGCCTGTAATCCTGCTTTTTCTGCTGGAGAATCTTCCATTACTTCTACAACTGTTATGCTTCCTTCTTCATAATTAACAATCATATATATACCAATTCCTACATAATTTCCTAATGCTGTTTCATATTGCTCTTGCATCTCTTCTGGAGTATAATATACAGTATACTCATCTCCAACTCCTGCTATGTAGCCTTTTAAAGCCATTTGCAACATTTTTTCATCATCTATTTCTCCAATATATTCGTCTTCTAACATTGCTCTTAAATATGCCATACTTTTTTCTATTCCGGTTATCCCATCCTGCTCTGCAATTTTTTCAATATCCATTGATGGTAACACTTTTTTACTTATAACAATTGTTGTTATTAATGATGATGTTAGTGCTACTATTATTATTAGCATTATTACTTGATATATTTTTTGACCTTTATTTATATTCATAAATTCATTCCTTTCCCAAGGCACAATTTTTGCTTAAAAATTATTTTTTAAACTTTTGCCCTTTCTCTTTTATAAATAATATTATTATATCTATTATGAAATTCTTAAATTTTACAATTAAATATCAACTAATATACTTCAGTATATATCATATTATAACTGTTTCTTTTATATTAAAAACAATTTCTACAAAATATGTTACTCCGTATAATTAGTTGATTTTATTAAAATTATGGTTTTTTTACATAGTTTAGTGGATTAGTGTAACTTCCATTTACCCTAACTTCAAAATGGCAATGCGGTCCTGTTGAGTTACCAGTTGAACCTAATTCCATGATAGTTTCTCCTTGTTTTACTTCTTTTCCTACAGTTGTTAAAACTTTATTTCCATGCCCATATAGAGTTACAACACCATTTCCATGGCTTATCATTACACAATTTCCATATCCTCCAAGCCATCCAGCATATGTTACTATTCCATCAGCTGCTGCAACAATAGGTGTCCCTGTTTCTGCTCCGCCAATATCTAATCCTGTATGTTGTTTTACTATTCCTTGTATAGGATGTTCTCTCATCCCAAAATTTGAAGTTATAACTGTACCTGATGCAGCTACTGGCCACAACATTTCTCCACCAGTGTACTGTATATTTGGTACAATCACATTAGTTGCTTCGAGAATTTTAGCTTGTATTTCTTCTTGTTCTTTTTTATATTCAGTTATCTTTTCTTGAAGTTCTTTCTCTCCTTCTGACAATTTATCCATATAGCTTTGTTGTAATGTTTTCATATTATTTAAAACTATTGTAGCTTGTTCATTTTTAGCTTTTATAATTCTTATTTCTGCTTGTTCATTTTCTAGCTTTTGTCTTGTTTGCTCAATATTATTTTTTTCATTTTTTACTCTTTCAATTAATTCACTATCATATTTTGTCAATTCCTCAATTGCATAATATCTAGACAAGAAATCTGTTAGACTACTTGATTTTAGTAAAACATCCAAATAACTTGTATCTCCTGCTTCATACATTGCTACTAACCTTTCAGCTAGCATATCACTTTTTGCATTATAGTCTTGTGATGCTATTTCTAAGTTTTTTGATGCTTCATCTATAGATGTTTGTAATTCTTGTATTTGGACTCCTAATTCATTTACTTGTTTTTGATATTCTAAAACTTTGTCTTCTGTTTCCTGTACTTTTAACATTGTACTGGATAATTCTTCTTTTACATATTCTAATTTTTCATTTGTTTCATTTAGTTTTTTATCAACTTCTTCTTTCTGTTCTTGCAATTCTTGTGTTTGATCATCATTAACTCCGTTTACAATTTCATTTGTTGTTGTATTTGTTAAAGAATTTTCGGCAAATACGAAATTACTAAAATATTGCAATACTAAAATTATTAATATTATACAAATTATTTTTCTTTTCATATTTGCCTCCTTTTTCTATTATTATTTCAAATCAAACTAATTTTATTAATGTTTTTAATAATAAACTAAACTTGGATGACTTGTATATTGTAATGGGTCAACCCTGTATGAATTTGCTGTTCCACCTATGTATACTTCATAATGTAAATGTGGTCCTGTTGAAACGCCTGTATTTCCTGACGTTGCTATTCGTTGTCCTGCTGAAACAACTTGTCCTTGACTTACATTATATCCAGATAAATGTCCGAATCCTGTATAATATCCATTTCCATGATCTATCATAATATAATTTCCATATCCTGAAAGAGCTCTTGCAATTATTACCTTACCATCTGCTGGTGCATAAACTGGCACATAGCTTACACCAATATCTACTGCTCCATGATTTGTTGATGCTCCTGCTGTTGGTGCATCTCTATATCCAAAAACAGATGTTATAATATTATAGCTATATGATACAGGCCATTCAAACATACCTTTAAAAGTTCCTTCATAACCACTTCCACTGTTTTGAGCTTCCTCAGCTGCAGCTACAATTTCTGCTCTAGCATCTTTTATAGCTTCTTCAAATTCATCTATTTTAGATTGCAATTCTTTTTCTTCTGCTGATAAACTATTTACTTTTGTTTGTTTTGATTGTTTTGCAGTTTGTAAACTTTGACTTTTTTGTTCTACTTCTTTCTTTGAAGTATCTATCTCTTTCTTTTCTTTTTCTAATTCTTGTTTTGCTTCCTCTGTTTCCTCTTGTTTCGCTATTATAGAGTCTATAACAGCTTGGTCTGCTTCAGCAATTTCTTCAATTCTATAATAATTTGAAATTAATGAAGTCATGTCCTCTGATGAAAGAAGCACATCCAAATATGTAGTTTGCCCTGTTTCATACATAGCTACTAATCTTTGAATTAATAAATCTTGCTTTTCTTCTGTTTCTTTTTCTAATTTTTTTATTTCATCTTCTTTAGTAGAAATTGAATCTTCTAAAGAACTTATTTTATTATTTAATTCAGCTATTTCATCTTCATAGTCTGAAATTTGTGCTGTAAGTTCACTTATCTCATCCATTACAGATTCCTTTTGCTCAGTTACTTTTTCCTTTTGACTTTCTACTTCTTCTTTTTGGTCTGTCAAGTTGTCAATATCTTGTTGTGTAGGTGTAGCCGCTATAGACGGCAACATATAAACGCATATCATTAAAATTGCTAAAATAATTGATAGGACTTTTTTCTTCATATACAATTCCTCTCCTTTGTATTTTTATTATTATTTTTATCTAATCTATTATTTGATAGTAAATATTGCTCTCCCCTATCTTATAACCTAAACTTCTAAGTATTTCTTCATTGATATAGCACTACCAATAGCACCTATACCTATTCCCATGATAATATATACAACAAATAACATTGTAAACATTTCTGAGAATGTAAGTAAATTAATTCCTAATAGTGTAACCATTGAACTATTTACTAATTTATCTGCAATAATATTATATGTAAATCCTAAAATAACAACTGAAATTAATGCTGCTACAATACCAATTATAATACCTTCTACCATAAATGGCCATCTTATAAATCCATTAGTTGCTCCAACATATTTCATTATTGATATTTCTTTTCTTCTTGCATGTACTGTAAGTTTTATTGTGTTTGCAATTATAAATACCGAAATGAAAATTAATAATAGTAAAATAACTCCAGTAGCTGTTCTTACTCCATTTGCAATATTTACAAGTGTATTTACAGTTTCATTTCCCGCTTGTATACTTTCAACATTATCAAAAGTTTTTACTTGTTCTTGGACTTCTTCATTCTTAGTCAAGTCTGTTAATGTAATTACATATGATGCTTTAAATGGATTTTCCTCTCCTGAATATGGGTCAAGTAATGATGATGATTCTCCTAACCAAGATTTCATATCATTTAAAGCCTGTTCTTTTGAAACATATTCAACTGTATTTACATATTGTATAGATTTTATTTTTTGTTCTAATTCTTTTTCTTGTTCTGTTGTTGCATCTGGATTAATAAAAATTTGCATTGCTTGATCTGATTCTACTTGTTCCATAATGTAATTAATATTTTCTCCTATTAGAAAAAATATACCAAATATAAACATTGTTGCACACATTATAATTAATGATGCTGCTGTTGATTTTTTGTTTTTAAAAAAGTTTCTAAAACCTTCACCTATTAAATAACCAAATATACTATATTTCACTATCATACCCACCTTTTTTATCATCTCTTATTATATTGCCTTTTTCAATTTGAATAACTCTCTTTTTCATTCTGTCAACAATATCTTTTGCATGAGTTGCAACAACTACTGTTGTTCCTCTAGCATTAATATCTTTAAGTAAACTCATAATTTCCCATGCAGTATCTGGATCTAGGTTTCCTGTAGGCTCGTCTGCTATAATCATAGAAGGATTATTGACTAATGCCCTAGCAAGAGCAACCCTTTGCTGTTCTCCTCCTGATAATTCATTTGGATACACTTTTGCTTTATCGCTTAATCCAACTAATGATAACACCATTGGTACTTGTCTTCTAATATGTCTTGGCGTTGACCTTACAATATACATTGCATATGCGACATTATCATATACAGTTCTATCTGGTAATAGTCTAAAATCTTGAAATACAACTCCCATACTTCTTCTTAAAAATGGCACTCTTTTAGGTTTTAAATAAGTTGTATCTTTTCCGTTTATTATTATATGACCTGAAGTTGGTTCTTCCTCTTTTAATATTAATTTTATTAAAGTTGATTTACCTGAACCAGAACTTCCAACTAAAAAAGCAAATTCTCCTTTATCTATCTTAAAGTTTGCATTATGCACAGCCTCTGTTCCTGTATCATATTTTTTACTAACGTTTCTAAATTCAATCATATTTTTCTCCTTTTGTCGCTATAGGTAAAGACCTAAAAACGACACTTTGTTGTTTTATTCAATTTATCTTGTAATTAGTCTCCACTATTCTACTAATTTCCTCATATATCATAACAATAAAAGCAAATATTTGCAATAGTTTTTTTAACAAAAAACAACATAAATTTTCTGTTAAGAAACATTTATGTTGTTTTTACTCTAAATTTCTTTATTTTTCTTTTTATTTTTACTTTATATGATTTTTAATGTTTTTCCATAACTTTATTTACTATTGCTTTACTATCAATTTTATAATATACCATAAGTTCTTCAGCTTTTCCGCTTCTTCCAAAACAATCTGGTATTCCCATTCTTTCCACTTTAGTAGGATAATCCTCAGATAAAACTTCACAAACAGCTGAACCAAGTCCTCCAATTATGCTATGATCTTCTACTGTAATTATTCTTTTGGTTTCTTTTGCACATTTTACTATTAAATCTCTATCAATTGGTTTTATTGTATGCATATCAATTATTCTTACGTTTATGTCATTTTCCTTTAATATTTCTTGTGCTTTTAATGCTTCTGATACTGTTACTCCTGTTGCAATAATGCTAGCATCTGTTCCGTCTCCGATTTGCACTCCTTTTCCAATTTCAAACGAATCTATTCCTGAATATATAACAGGTGTTGCCATTCTGCATAGACGTAAATATACTGGTCCATCTATTTTTGATATTTCCCTTACTGCCCACTTTGTTTGAATATCGTCTGATGTACTTATAACTGTCATATTAGGCAATGTTCTCATTAAACTTAAGTCTTCTATCATTTGGTGAGTTGCCCCATCTTCTCCTACTGTTATTCCTGCATGTGTAGCACAAATTTTTACATTTAATTTTGGATATGCTACGCTATTTCTTATTTGTTCATATGCTCTTCCAGCTGCAAATACTGCAAATGTGCTTGCATATGGTATCTTTCCAAATGTTGAAAGCCCTGCAGTAATTCCCATTAGATTTTGTTCTGCAATTCCAACATTTATAAATCTATCTGGAAACTTTTTTGCAAAAATACCTGTCTTTGTTGCAGTTGTTAGGTCTGCATCTAGTACAACTATATCTTTATTTTCCTCTCCTAATTTAGCAAGTTCTTCTCCATAACTTTGACGAGTTGCAATCTTTTTATCTAAATTCATTTTTTATACTTCCTTTCTTGTTAGGGTTATATAACGTATTAGATTATTGTCTTATACCAAATACCTAAAAGTCAATTAATCCTTCGACAAATTTGGTAAATCTTGTTCTTTTTCATTTGAAACTGTGTAATAAAACTTTACACCTTTTTCTCTTTGAGCTAAAGCATCTTTTTCGAATGTTATCATGTCCTTTGGCAAATTATTTACATCTGCCCATATTAATTCTGAACATTTATTAGGTTCCATAATTTTTGGTTCCTCATTATAGTCTACCAACTCATAATACACATCATAATATTGCAATTTATTATCAGTACAATTTCGCTCTACTACAGTAGGATTAATTAGTTGTTCTTCTGTTACAATCATTCCTAATTCTTCTTTTATTTCTCTTATCATAGCTTGAACTAGATTTTCTCCTGCATCTATATGACCAGCAGGAAGTGCTAGAAAACCACACCATGCTTTTGTTCCTTGACGTCTTTGCAATAATATTTTGTCTTCTTTTTTTATTATCACATACACCGCAGATTTAAAACTAGCTTTACTGTTTTTTCTTACATTACCAGACATTTCATCCATTGTGTCCTCTCCTTTTATATTATTATATTAGTTTTTTAATTTTTCACTATAAAGCTATTAAGTTCTTCAATAGCTCTATTATATTCTTCCTCATTTGGAGCTTTTCCATGCCATCCTGCTTGATTTTCCATAAAAGACACTCCTTTGCCCTTTACGGTTTTTGCTATTATAATAGTTGGTTTCCCTTTGGTTTGCTTTGCACTTGTAAAAGCATCAATTAGGTTATCTAAATTATGTCCATCTACAGTAATTACGTTAAACCCAAAGCTTATAAACTTTTCAGTTAGATTATTCATTCCTCCAACCTTTTCTATTTCTCCATCTATCTGCAAATTGTTGTTGTCTAGAATTACACATAAATTGTCTAATTTATTTTTGCTAGCTGCAGTTAGTGCTTCCCAAATTTGACCTTCTTCTATTTCTCCATCTCCAACAATACAGTAAACTCTACATCCTGCGCTATCTATTTTTGATGCAATTGCCATTCCCACTGCTGCAGATAATCCCTGACCTAGTGACCCTGTTGTCATATCAACTCCTAGTACTTTTTTCATGTCAGGATGTCCTTGCAAATCACTTCCTATTTTTCTAAAAGTTTTTAGCAATTCTTTATCAAAGTACCCCTTTTCTGCAAGTACACTATAAAGTGCAGGTGCTGAATGTCCTTTAGATAAAACTAATCTGTCTCGATTAGGGTCATTTGGCTTGTTTTCATCAATATTCATTTGATTAAAATACAATACAGTTAGAATATCTGCACATGATAGTGCACCGCCTGGATGACCTGACTTTGCACTATATACTGCTTCAATTATATCTTTTCTAACATCTATAGCTATTTTTTTCAAAGCTTCTACATTTGTAATTTTCATTGATTATCCTACCTTTCTTTTGAGAGATTTACTATACTATTTTAATTTTGGCGCGTTTAGGTCTGTCTCTAAAGCGCCATTTCATTTAATTCAATTACATTATTTTCAAGTTCTTCTTGATTAGCATCTTCTTTTTCTTTCTGTTTTTCTTCTTCTACAACGTTCTCTAACTGATTTATTAAATCTTGCAATTTTTGAATGTCTTTGCCTATCATTTCATAATCACTATTTGAAGTTGATTGTTTTAGATTTCCATTTGCTTTTATTATTGCTTCTACTAAATCATCAACACTATCTGTATTTTCAACTTCAATGTCTACTGCATATTGTGAAACTAGATTTCTAAGTGCTTGTGTCAAATTATCTCCTATTGCTAATTTACTTCCTGAAGCTACAATTACTTTTTTCAAAGTAGGCACAGAATCAGATTCATTTATATATTGCTGATATACTGGTTCAACATATAGTAAAGTGTTGTCAAGTGGAACTATTATCATATTCTTAGTTATTCTTGTTCCTGTTACATTTAGTGCCTCCAACTCTCTTGATATATCTTCATCTTGTTCTATTTGTGTATCTAATTGCATTGGACCTAATATATTACTATCTGATGCAAATTTATATAAAGTAAGTTTTGGAACTCCTCCTTCATATGTTCCAACCATATATGCAGTTATATTTTGTTTTCCATATGGAGTATATGGTAATACTAATCCCAATTTGCTATTTACTGAATCTATTGTTTTAACCATTGTATAATATGGTTCTATATCTGTTCCTGTTTTTGTAGATACTTTGCCTGTGTTATGTGTTGCAATATCCCATACGTCGTCGCCTCTATATAGCACATCTGGTTGAATATCATGATATCTTTGTGCTATATCTGCTTGAATATTATATAAGAATTCTGGATATATAAATTGTGAACTTATATCACTTGGTATTTGTTTATCTGTAAACAAATCTGGATATATTTTTTCATAAGCAATTGCTATTGGGTCTGTTCTGTCTGTAATATAAAATTCAATTGTACCATCATATGCATTTATCAAAACTTTTACAGAATTCCTAATATAATTTAATTCCATTTTATTAAGTGTTGATAATTGTATTGTTGTTTTTTGAGAATATGGATAATTGTTTGAAGTTGTATATGCATCTAATACCCAAATTAATTCTCCCTCATCATTAATTACCATATATGGTTCTTCGTCATAAAGTAAATATGGCATCAATGTTTTTGCTCTTTCTATTATGTTTCTATTTGTTAAAATTTTGCTATTACTATTTACATTTGCCGAAAGTGCTAGGTTTAGGTCTCCTTCTTTTATACCTAAAATAAATCTATCAATAAAATTCAAGCTTAGTCCTGCATCTCCATCATAAGTGTTTTCTGCATTAGTTGTACTTGATGATGGATAATCGAATTCTTTTCTATTTTTGCTATTTGTTACTATATTATTGTTTGTATTTAATCCAAAATAGATTCTTGGCTGTGTAATGGTAACTAAATCGTCTTCAGATGTATTATAATTTTTTTGTATTTTGCTTAAGTTGCCATTTTCATCTGTTTGGGTTGCAGATGTAATTATTACTCCATAGCCGTGTGTATATTCATATGTTTTATTGTTATATGTTGCGTTTGTATTTGATATTTCTCTTGGTGAGATATATACCAATTTTTGCTTTCCATCAACTCTATAACTTGCAATCTTTGCAGTATTATATGTATAATATCCTTTTTCAGTTTGAACTGCGTTCAAATCTTTAAGTACAGTATCTTCATCAACAATTACAATATTATTTATTGTATCATTCAAACTATTTAATGTTGATTCTGTAATAGTCTCCCCGCCATTTTCTATTGTAAATACTTGAGAATTAATTCCATATGCCTGTTTTGTATAATTTATGTTTGTTTGTATGTTTGTTTCTTCTCTATCTAACTCATTTGGTGTGATGAATATTGCTTGGAATAAGGCCATTATAATTATTAATGCAATTATATAGATTGGTACTACTAGAACCCACATAATAACCTTTTTTGTCTTTCCATCATTAAATGATTTTATTGCCATAAATACTGACAAAACAATTATTATTGGTAATATTCTATATCCCCATAATTTTATGGTTATATCTGTTACTCCTGCACCATAAATTGAATATGTTGTATCTTCTTGTAAGTTTAGGAATTTATCAAATCCAATATCTTGTGTTTTTATAAATACAAATACTGCAAGTATTATCGCTAATATTTTTATGTTAGTAAATAATTGTTTTAATAATCTGCTCTTTTTTAAAAGTTCTCTATCAATTCCATCAAAACACATATTAAATACAATTATATAATAAATTACTGTATATATTGTAAGTCCTACTATTAATAGCATTGCATAAATTAAAATAGTTTCAATAAATGGCTTTTGGAACATAAAATATCCTATATCAAAACCAAAAACTGGATCATTTATTTCAAACAATGTATTATTGGAAAATAGCATATATTGATTTAAGATTAATTCTGTTGTAACTGCACTAACAATAACAGATATAATAAATGCTATTGATTTATTTGGAAGTTTTGGCATAACCTTCTTTTCATTTTCAAAAAATGGTTTTAAAGCCTTTCTTATTCTATTGTTATTTGTGTAAATAATAATAAACAATACAAAAAAGTTTATACCAAATGTAATTGCAGTATAATTAACATTTTGCCAAAATATACTTATATATTCTTTTCCTATTTCTAATATTTCTAAATATTCTCCTCTAAAAATCACATATCCTACGCATGCTACAAGAAGTATAAAAACAAGAACTATATACATTCTTACTTTACTTTTTGTTTTTTTAGGCTGAGTAACTTTTTCTTCTACATTTTCTGTTTCTTTCTTTGGTTCCATAGAAATTTTTTCATTTTTTTCTTCCATAAGACCTCCATTTAGATTGTTTAGCACATATATTATTCTATATTAATGCATTAACAAAATCTTCACTATTAAATATTTCCATATCATCTATTTTTTCTCCTATGCCTATAAATTTAACCGGCATCTTGTTTTCATTAGTTATTCCTATAACAACTCCACCCTTTGCTGTTCCATCTAGTTTAGTAAGTACTAATCCAGTAATATCTACAGTTTCCTTAAATGCTTTTACTTGACTAATTGCATTTTGTCCAGTTGTTGCATCTAAAACCATTAATATTTCCTTAGATGCATCTGGTAATTCCTTATCTATTACTTTTTTTATTTTTATAAGTTCATCCATAAGATATTTTTTATTATGTAATCTTCCTGCTGTGTCACAAATTAAAACATCTGCATTTTTTTCTTTTGCAACTTTTATAGCATCAAATACAACAGATGCTGGGTCTACTCCTTCTTCTCTTTTTACTATATCACACCCTGCTCTATTTGCCCAAATTTCTAATTGTTCTACAGCTGCTGCTCTAAAAGTATCTGCTGCTGCAACAACTACCTTCTTTCCATCTTGTTTTAATCTGTTTGCCATCTTTCCTATAGATGTGGTTTTTCCAACTCCATTTACTCCAACAACTAGAATAACAGATGGAACAGTTTCTAAATGCAAACTATTATCTACTGAATCAAATATTTCCTTTATTTCTTCTCTTAATGCTTGTTTTACATCTTCTGCATCTTCTAATTTTTGTTTTTTTATTCTATCTCTTAAATTACTAATTATTTTTGTAGACGTTTCTACACCAACATCAGACATTATTAAAACTTCTTCAAGTTCTTCTAATAGTTCTTCGTCAACTTTCCTAAATGTACTAAAAACATTATTCATTTTTTCTTCAAATGAATTTTTTGTTTTGCTCAAACCTTGTTTTAATTTATCAAAAAATCCCATGATTTTACTTCATTCCTCTCAAAATAAAAATAACATAATATTAACTTTTTTACAGTTAATATTATATTATTTTTAGAAAATTATGTCAATGATAATTTTAAAATAGATAGCTCTATCTTATTTTTTCATCTTCTAATCTTTCTTTATAATTACAAAAACAAAAAATAGCAGATAATTTCTTATCTGCTATTATCTATGGCTCCTTTGTGAGAGACGTTTTCGAAAAGTCTATCACAAAAAAGTTACTTGTTTCCGTTTCAAATGTAGTTATAGCAATATATTGCAAGAATTGTATGTACAAGTTGGCAATTTTTTGCTACAACTGTTGTTTATAATTTAACATAAAACTACAGAATTTGCAAGAGTTTTGTTCTTCAATTTTTTTGAATACACTTTTGTTCAAATTCTATTAAATCAATAATTATTAATTTTAGATTTCGATTTCATCTCCGTCATTTGGTATTATTAGATTTTTGATATTTTTATCTTTGGCTAATTCTCTTGCTGGTTTACTCATATGTGTTGCAACTATTTTTTTATTAAATTTATTGCTAATCATTTCAATGTCATCCACTCCCATGTGAGCTTCGTTTCTTTTAGGAAAAGACATATCTAATACTGCTATATCTGTGTTTTGCACGATTATATCAATACTTTCGCAATATCTTGAATCTCCTGAAAATCCTACTGCCTTATTTTCTTTTCTAATTACATATCCATATGCTGGTTTCTGCTCTCCATGTTCTACTATATACGAATCAGCATAATATCCTTTTGCTATTTCTTCATCTTTTAAATTATCAAATTCAACAAATTCTACTTTGGAGTCCTTTTTCCAATTTTCAAATACACTAGCTTGTCCTGCTACATAATCATTGCTTAAATGTTCTATTATTTTTTCAGTTCCTTTTGGGCAATATATTCTTGTCATTTTCTGAGATTTATAAATATTTTTTACCAAGATAAAGAATGGCAAATCAAAAAAGTGGTCAGCATGTAAATGTGTAATTAATATTGCTTCTATATTATTTATATCAATTCCTTGTTCTGTAAGCGTTTTTACAATTCCGTTTCCACAATCTATTAATATTTTTTCATCTACTAATGAACAAGCACTCCTTTCTTTTCCTGTAATTGCTCCTGTTCCAACAAGTTTTAATTTCATTATTTTACCTCCATTTATTATTTTATTAATCCTCCTGAACAATGTAGTTCATAAATCAAATTATTATCTTTATATATTTGTTCTATTCCATCAAAATTTTCTATAGTTCCATTAGTCTTGAATGTATATATGTATCCACCGTTTTCAAACTTACTTGCCCCTCTTACTGGAATAACATTTTTATCTTCTCCAACTATCATAAGTGCTGGTCTTAAAGCATTGTCCATTGCTTCCTCTCCAAGTGTATCATCAAATGTAATACCGTAATAGTTCATTCCCCATACAGGTTTATTACTGTC
>CALXQG010000028.1 GCA_944390515.1 uncultured Clostridia bacterium | reverse complement strand
AAAAAAGTATGTTCTGTAGAAGAAGCATTTGAGGAAGTTAATGAAATTTTAGCAAATTAAAATGGAGGTTTTGGCATTGGAGGGATATAAGGTAGAATTATCTATTACAGCAAAAGAAGACTATAAAAGTATTATTAGATATATAAAATACAAATTATTAGAGCCTAATATCGCAGAAAAATATGCTGAACTAATAAAGAATGAAATTAATACTTTAAAATATAATCCACAAAAATTTGCTATAATTGACTATAATATTATAAAGCAATATGAATTTAGAAAACTAATTATTAAAAATCATATTGTATTTTACCGAATTAATGAAGATAAAAGAATAGTAAATGTAGAAAGAATTTTATACGGTGGAACGGACTGGAAAAATAAATTATAATTAAAGAATTGCAGATGTAAAAGTTTGCAATTTTTTTATTGATATAAAATAAGTAAAGAGATAGAATAAAAATAAAGAGGGATTAATATAATAAGATATTTACAAAATTCAATAGAAAATATGAAGGATATAGAAGAATACCTAAAATTAATAGAAATTAAAGAAGAAATAATAAAAAAGATAAAAGAAAAATTTATAGAGTAAAATTTTTAATAAGAAATAATATGAAGATAAAAATGAGCATATATATTTATTAAAAGGAGTAAATGTATATGCTTATTTTAAAAAGAAAAAGGATAATTACAATGATGTGCATGATTTGTATTTCACTATATGCATTTTCATTTAAAATTGCAAATGAAGGATTAAGGGTAAATGAAAAAACAGCTGAAACAGTTGCTACACCTGTAACAAATAAGGTCGTAATTGTAGATGCAGGACATGGCACACCAGATGAACGGAGCGGAAAGTTCAAATGGGACAACAGAAGCACAAATAAACTTAAAAATAGCATTAAAATTACAAAATTTATTAGAACAAAGCGGTTCTACAGTTATACTTACTCGTCATGATGAAAATGAAATTTATGAAATTGGAAGTGACACAATTAGAGAAAAAAAGGTGTCTGACATGAAAAATAGAGTAAAAATAGGAAATGAATCAGAAGCAGATATATTTGTTTCAATACACCTTAATAAAATAGAAGAAACTCAATATGATGGTTGGCAAACTTTTTATAAAACTGGTAGTGAAGATAGTAAAAAATTAGCTTTAAGTATACAAAATAGTTTAAATGAAAATATGCAAAAAGAAAACAACAGAACACCAGCACAACTAAATACAGTATATTTAATGAAAAATATTGAAATACCAATTACTATTGTAGAATGTGGTTTTTTATCAAATCCTGAGGAAGAAAAACTTTTGCAAACAGATGAATATCAGGATAAATTGGCATGGGGAATTTATATGGGAATTAACGATTTTTTTAAAAAATGAATAAAATT
Source organism: uncultured Clostridia bacterium (assembly GCA_944390515.1). Lineage (GTDB taxonomy): Bacteria > Bacillota > Clostridia > TANB77 > CAG-508 > CALXVA01. Next base: position 12,771 of record CALXQG010000028.1, on the reverse strand, counting down.
ACACTCTTTGGAAAGAATATGTAAAAGAGCATATTAACAAGGAGTGTAATTTTTTTGGAAAGTTATAAATTTTTAAGCACGAAAGGTGCTGTTTTAGACAAATGCCAATTAGAAAATTATTTGGAAAAATTAGCATCAGATCATATATTAAAGGGAAAAACGGATAAAAATACTTATCCAATGCCAAGAGTTTATGAAAATTTTGAGGTGATTACTCAAACATATAATTTACTAAATGAGCATCTTAAATTGAAAATACCGATTCATCCAGCAGGTGAATGGTTATTGGATAATTACTATACAATTGATGAAACAGTAAAAAATATAGAGAAAAATTTATCTTTAAAAAAATATAAAAATTTTCTTGGAATAGCAAATGGAAACAATTTAGGATTTGCTAGAATTTATGTGCTGGCAAATGATATAGTTTCATATACAGATGGAAAAATAGAAGGAAAGATATTAGCAGATTTACTAAGAGCATATCAGCGAAAGAAAAAACTAAGTATGGAAGAAATATGGAATATAGGGATATTTTTGCAAATTTCATTAATAGAAAATATAAGAGAGATTGCAGAAAGAATATATATTGCACAATTACAGAAATATAGGGTAGAAAATATAATAGAAAGATTGGTTGAAAATAAGAAAAAAGATGAACTAAAGTTTAATAAATTAGGTGAGTATAAGGCAAAAGTAAAAGAATACGGAGAAATGAAATTCCCATTTATTGAGTATATGTCATACAAATTAAAAAAATATGGAAAAAAAGGTTATCCATTTATTAATGTATTAGAAGAACAAGTTAATAAAATGGGAATTGAAATCGACGATGTAATAAAAAAAGAACATTTTGATATAGCAGTAAAAAAGGTTTCAATAGGTAATTCTATAATTAGCATAAAAAATATACAAAGAATAAATATGACAGATATTTTTGAAAGTATAAATCAAGTTGATGATATACTAGTAAAAGATCCAGCAGGAATATATGAATATATGGATTATAAGACGAAAGTTTACTACAGGAATAAAATACAAGAGATTTCAAAACAAACTAAAATTTCAGAGATATATATTGCACAAAAATGTTTAGAATTAGCCAAAGGCAAAACAGGAAAAGAAAATCATATAGGCTATTATTTAATAGATAAAGGACAAAATCTATTAATAGAGAAAATATCAGGAAGAAAAGTAAAGGAAATAACAAACAACAAAAAAATAGGCATATATATTATCTTAAAAACATTAGCAACACTCATATTATCAATTATTTCAGGAAACTATATTTTTACCCAGACACATAGTATATTTTTAGGAATTATTACAACTATATTAATTTATTTACCAATAGAAATAATAATAATTCAATTATTACAATATATCTTAAGCAAAACCATAAAACCAAAGCTAATTCCAAAATTAGATTTTCAAAATGGAGTACCAAAGGAATATAGTACATTTGTAGTAATACCAACAATAATTACAAAAAAAGAAAAACTTAAAGAAATGATGGAAAAACTAGAAGTATATTATATAGCAAATAAAAGTGATAATATATATTTTTGTTTACTTGCAGATGTTTCTACAAGCGATAAGGAAAACGAAACATTTGATGAAGAAATTGCAAATAGTGGGATAGAGTTAAGTAAAAAATTAAATGAAAAATATCCTAACGAGAATTTTCCTAGGTTCCATTTTATTTATAGAAAAAGAAAATGGAATGATGGAGAAGAGGCATATTTAGGATGGGAAAGAAAAAGAGGGCTACTTACTCAATTTAATGAGTATATAATTAACACAAATACCAAGAAAGATACACAAAAGAATGAAACAGATTTTAAAGTAAATACCATAGATTTGGAAAAAATGCCAAAAATAAAATATGTGATAACTTTAGATGCAGATACTGAACTTATTCTAAATAGTGGATTAGAGCTTATTGGAAGTATGGCACATATTTTGAACAAACCAGAAATAAAAAATGGAATAGTAACAAGTGGACATGGAATAATGCAACCACGAGTAGGTGTAAGCTTAGAAGCAGCAAATAAAACAAATTTTACAAAAATATTTTCAGGAACTGGTGGAACAGACTCATATACAAATGCAATTTCAGATATATATCAGGATAATTTTAATGAAGGAATTTATACTGGAAAGGGAATATATGACTTAGAAATTTTTGATAATATATTAAAAAATGAGATACCTAATAATACCGTTTTAAGCCATGATTTATTAGAAGGTTCATATTTAAGGTGTGGACTGGCATCAGACATAATGCTAATGGATGGATATCCTACTTCATATTTAAGTTTTAGAACACGATTAAGTAGATGGACAAGAGGGGATTGGCAGATAATTAGATGGTTAGGTAATAAAATAAAGGATAAAAATGTGCAAGTAAAGAAAAATCCTCTTAATTTACTATCAAAATATAAAATCCTAGATAATATAGTAAAAAGCTTATTTTACATTTCAGCACTAACATTAATAATATACTTAATCTTAATTGAGTTGATAAATAATGTAAATATATGGCCAATTATGCTAATTTCAATTGTTTCAGTTATAATTCCATCATTAATCGAAATACTAAATAAAATAATTTATAAAAAAGATGGAGAACATTATCAAAAAACATTTAATAAAACAATTACAGGATATAAAGCAAGTATAATAAGAGCTTTTCTAGAATTGGGCACACTTCCCGACAAATCATACAATTTGCTTAAAGCAATATTAAAAACAATATATAGAATGTGTATTAGTAAAAAGCATTTATTAGAATGGACAACAGCAGAAGAGGCTGAAAACAGCTCTAAACAAGATTTGTTTTCATATTACAAGAGTATGATAGCCAATATTATAATAGGTCTATTTTTACTACTATTTTGCAAATCAAATCCAACTTCTTTAATTTTAGCCATTTTATTCATTATTACTCCTGCAGTAATGAATAAAACAAGCCAAAAAAACAAAGAATTAGCTTCTGTTGAAAAACTAAACACTAAAGACAAAGAATATTTGGAACAAATAGGAAGGAAAACATGGCAATATTTTAAAGATAATTTAACAGAAACAACAAATTATTTACCTCCTGATAATTATCAAGAAGATAGAAAAGAAATAGTTGCATATAGGAGTTCATCTACAAATATAGGACTTGCATTACTTGCTGTTGCTACAAGTTATGATTTGGGTTATGAGAAAATAGAAGACACAATAGAACTATTGTCTAAAATGTGTGAAACAATTTTAAAACTTCAAAAATGGAATGGTCACTTATATAATTGGTATAATATAAAAAACTTAGAACCACTAGTACCAAAGTATGTATCTACTGTAGATAGTGGAAACTTTATAGGATATTTGTTCACTCTAAAACAGTTTTTATTAGAAGTATTAGAAATGGAATTGGAACAGAAATATATAGAAAAAGTAAATATCATTTTACAAATTATAGATAATATAATAATAAATACGGACTTTTCGTATTTATATAGCAAAGAAAACAGAATTTTTTCTATAGGTTTTAATGTAGAAGATAATAGTTTAACACCAACGTATTATGATTTACTAGCATCAGAAGCAAGACAAGCTAGTTTAGTAGCAATTGCAAAAAAAGATGTACCTGCAAAACACTGGAATAATTTAAGTAGAACATTAACAACAATGGATAAGTATAAAGGACTAATATCATGGTCAGGAACAGCTTTTGAGTATCTTATGCCAAAAATAAATATACCTGAAGCACCAGGAAGTTTGTTAGATGAATCAAATAAATTTGCAATTATGAGCCAAATGAAATATGCAAAAAAATTAAATATTCCATGGGGAATATCAGAAGCGGCATTTAATTTAAGAGATTTAAACAATAACTATCAATATAAAGCCTTTGGAATACCATGGCTAGGACTAAAAAGAGGATTAGCTGATGAAATGGTTGTTTCTTCATATGGTTCAATACTTGCGATAAACGATTATCCAAAAGAAGTAGTGGAAAATCTAAAAATACTAGAAAAAGAAGGTATGTTTAATCAATATGGATTTTATGAAGCTATTGACTATACACTAAACAGACTAAAAAAGGGAGAAAGAAGAGCAGTAATAAAGACATATATGGCTCATCATCAAGGACTAATATTATTATCAATTAATAATTTGTTTAACAAAAACATATTACAAAAAAGGTTTATGAGAAATCCTGAGATAAAAAGTGTAGAGATTTTACTTGAAGAAAAGATGCCAGAAAATGTAATAATTACAAAAGAGAAAAAAGAGAAACCAGAAAAAATAAAAAATGTTGATTATGAGACATATTTAGTAAGAGAATATAACAAAACAAATGATAAATTAAAACATGTTAATATAATATCAAATGATAAATATTCTGTTTTAATTGATGAACAGGGTAATGGATATAGTAAATATGGGGATATAGTTATAAATAGATTTAAGAAAACAGATGAACAACCACAGGGAATACATTTCTTCTTAAAAAACATTAAAACCAAGAGAATATGGACTTCTGGACAAATGAATTATTTATCACAAGCAGATAAATATACTGCATATTTTTCACCAGATATGAGCAAATTTGTTAGACAAGATGGAGGGATAGAGACAACTACTAAAATTGTAGTAATGCCAGATAGCCCTGTAGAACTTAGAAGAATAGAATGCAAAAACTTAGGGAATGTAGAAGAGGTAATTGAAATAAGCACATATTTGGAACCTATACTTTCCACTTTTAATCAAGATTATTCTCATAAAGCATTTAATAATTTATTTTTATCATTTGAATATTTAGAAGATATAAGTACGATTTTAGTAAAAAGAAAATCAAGAAATAATGGTAATGACATATATATGGCTGTAAATCTATATACGGAAGATGATACAATTGGAGAATTAGAATTTGAAGTAGATAAAGAAAAATTTGTAGGAAGGAATAATATAGAATTACCAATAAGCATAGAAAATTCTATACCGATGGGAAGAAAAATAGGAATGTCATTAGAGCCGATTATCGCGCTAAGAAGAACAATTAAGATACTACCAGACGAACAGAAAACACTAAATCTTCTTATTTCAGTGTCAGAAAATAAAGAGGAAGCAATAGAGCTAATAAAAGAAAATATGAATAATGAAAAGATAATTAGAAATCTTAATTTGGCAAAAGCAAAGGTTGAAGCAGAAGCTATGTATCTAAATGTAAAAGCAAAAGATATACAAAATTATCAAAATATAATCAAATACTTGATATATCAAAATCCACTAAAAATGTTAATGTATAAACAAGAGATGCCAGAAGAAGCACCAACATATGAATTATGGAAATATGGAATTTCAGGAGATTTGCCTATATTATTAATAAAAATAAAAGATATAAGCGATATATATGTTGTAAAAGATGCGCTTAAGGCATATGAATACTTTAAAGTAAAAAATATAAAAATAGATTTAGTAATATTAAATGAGGAAAAGAAAACATATGATAATTATTTGTATGAAGAAATACAAAATGCCATATTGGACAAGAACTTAGGATATATGCAAAATATTAATGGAGGAATATTTGTATTAAATAATATAGAAAAAACAGATAGAAAAATCTTGGAATATAGAGCTAATTTGTTAATAGATGCTCATTTAGGTGGCATAGATAGACAAATTAAAGATTATGAAGAAGAATATTTAAGTAAAATAAAAGAAATACCAGATGAAAATGTTCCTATTCAAGTAGAAAAAGAAGAAATACAAAGAAAAGAATTAAATTCTGAAGATTTTAAATATTATAATGAATATGGGGGATTTTCTAAAGATGGAACAGAATACCATATTAGAGTAAACAAAGATGCAAAGTTACCAACAGTTTGGTCAAATATAATGGCAAACGAAAAATTTGGGACAGTTGTTACAGAAGGAATGGGAGGATATTCATGGTACAGAAATGCTAGGTTAAATAGATTAACAGCATGGAATAACAACCAAGTTACAGATGTTCCTTCAGAAGTAATATATTTAGAGGATTTAGAAACCACAAAAAAATGGTCTATTTCTATAAATCCAAAACCAGATGATAATGATTATTATATAACATATGGATTTGGGTATAGCAAATATATGCATACAAGTAATGGAATATATCAAGGCCTAGATATATTTGTACCTGAACAAGATAGTTGCAAAGTACAAATATTACATTTAGAAAATAAGATGGCAAAGAAAAAACAGTTAAAATTAGTCTACTATGTAAAACCTGTTCTAGATGAAGATGAGATAAAATCAAATGGGTATTTGGATTTAAAATTTAACAGCAACAATAATTTGATAACAGTAGAGAACAAGTTAAAACCAGTAAGAGATAGAACAATAATGTATATTTCAAGCAGTGAAAAAATAGTATCATATACAGGAAACAAAGACTTTTTTATAGGAAAAGGAACATTAAATAACCCAGAAGGATTAAAGAAACTTGAACTAGATAAACAAAGCACAATAGGTAATAATGGAATAGTTGCAATTGAAATCAGAATTGATTTAGAGGCTTTTGAGAGAAAGGATATAGTACTAACATTAGGGGCAGAAGAAAGTCTTTTAAACATAAAAGATATCGCATATAAATACAGTAATGTAAATAATGCATTACATGAATATGAAAGAACAAAAAAATATTGGAAAGATTTATTAGGAAATATTAAAGTAAATGTTCCTTTAGAATCAATGAATATACTTTTAAATGGTTGGCTTTTATATCAAACCTTATGTTCAAGAATGTATGCTAGAAGCGGATATTATCAATCAGGAGGAGCATATGGATTTAGAGATCAATTACAAGATTGTATAGGACTTAAGTATATATCATCTGAATTTTTAAGAAAGCAAATCATAAAACACAGTGAACATCAATTTATTGAAGGAGATGTAGAGCATTGGTGGCATGATGAAACATCAAGAGGTATTAGAACAAGATTTTCAGACGATTTATTATGGCTTCCATATATGGTCGCAGAATATATAAAATATACAGGTAAAACAGATATACTAGATGTAGAAACAAACTATGTTAAAGGAAAGATTTTGGAACAAGGAGTGGATGAAAGATATGATTTATATCCTCCTTCAGAAGAAAAAGAAAGCATATATAAACATTGCATTAGAGCAATAGAAAAATCTCTAAATTTTGGAGAGAATGGACTACCTAAAATTGGTTCAGGTGACTGGAATGATGGTTTTAGTACAGTTGGAAATAAAGGAAAAGGAGAAAGTGTATGGTTAGGATTTTTTCAATATACTGTGTTAAATAGTTGGACAAAGATATGTGATGAATATAGTAAAAAAGATGAAGAAGAATTAGAACGTTCCCAAAAATACAAAAGGATAATGGAGGAGTTACGCAAAAATTTAAATATAAATGGATGGGATGGAAGATGGTATAAAAGAGCATTTATGGATGATGGAAATGAACTTGGAACAATACAAAATGAGGAATGTAAAATAGATAGTATTGCACAAAGTTGGGCCACAATATCAAATGCAGGTGATAATGATAAGAAATATATATCAATGGAATCACTAGAAAAACATTTGATAGATAAAGAGGCCGGAATTATAAAATTACTAGATCCACCTTTTGAAAAAAGTAATCTAGAACCAGGATATATAAAAGCATATATTCCGGGAACTAGAGAAAATGGAGGACAATATACTCATGGTGCAATTTGGGCAATAATTGCTGAAGCAATGCTTGGATTTGGAGATAAGGCTGTTGAATATTTTAGAATGATAAATCCAATTGAGCATTCTAGAACAAGGGAACAAGCAAATAAATATAAAGTAGAGCCATATGTGATTTCTGCAGATATATATGGAAGTAGCCTAGCTGGAAGAGGTGGATGGACATGGTATACTGGTTCTAGCAGTTGGATGTACGAGGCAGGTATCAAATATATATTGGGACTAAATATCCAAGGAAATATTTTAAAAGTTAACCCTTGCATACCAGACAACTGGAAAGAGTATAATATCAGATACAAATATAAAAATAGTATTTATAATATAAAGGTAATTAATGAAAACAATAAAGAAGAAAAAAGAATTATTGTAAATGGCAAAAAGCTAGATAGTGAAGAGATTATATTAAGTGAAAACTCTGGAATAAATAGTGTAGAAGTTTTTATATAATAAGTTATTACAAATCTTGACAAAATGTAAAAATATTATATAATTATCTCAAGAAAACGTTAATTTACAAACGTATTGGGGGTAATCATAATGAATGGAAATGATGCAAGTGAATATAGAAGAAGCATGGGAATAGATAGTTGGCAAAAGGATGACGAAAGAAAAGAAAAATTTCAAGGATATCAAGAATCAAAGAAAGCATACAAAACACAAAAAGGTACAGCAAAAAGAATGTCCTCAAACAGGAATAAAAGAATGAAATTAAGAGTAGCAGCATTAATAATGGCAGCAGGCTTAGGAATAGGAGGAATAGGAATATCATATGTTGGTTCAATAAAAAGTCCAGATAAGACTGTAACAGATTTAAGAGAAGAAGGAATGGATTTAACCAAATTAGGATTATCACAACAAACTATTCAGCAAATGGAAGTATATGATAGATATTTTGAAAGTATAGATTTGGACAATCTAAATATTACCGATGATCAACTATTAACCATATTAAGAGGGGTAGAAGCAGTAAATGAAAATATCATAAAAGAAAAAATAGCTAGATTAAAAGGTATTAATAAATTTGATGTGTCTCTAGAGGTCCTTTTTGATGAAGGAAAATATTATGGAAAAGTAGATATTGAAAATGATGAAAGCTATTTTGGAAATGCTATTTCATTTCTAGGACTTGGAAAGAAGAACAGCTTATCAAGAGAAATTTCAGATGCAATTGTAGATTATAGTCAAAATACTATTGCAGAAGACTTGATAAGTGATGATATAAGCAAAGTTAATGGGGTCAAAAAAATAAGAAAGCTTTATGAAAATGCAACTAAACTTGCTATAAAACAATTTACTATTGATAAGCAAGGCAATATTGATACAGTAGAATATGAAGAAAAATCTCAAGCAAAAGAAGGAGAAGAAAGATAGTATAAAAAAGACAATTTAATACTTGTATAAATGCATATTATATGATATAAATATATGTAAAATAAAAAGAAGGGTGAATTTTTTGTGGAAGAGATTAATAATGAAGAAACAAAAAAAACAGTTTTAATTGTAGATGACGAAAAGAGAATTATAGACATACTAATGTATAATATGACTAGAGAACCATTTAATATTATTGAAGCATATGATGGAGAAATGGCAATAGAAATGGCTTTTAAATATAAACCAGATATAATACTATTAGATGTAATGCTTCCAAAGATTGATGGATTAACAGTTTGTAAAAGAATAAAAAGTGTATTAAATATTCCAATAATTATGATTTCTGCAAAAGGTGAAGAGGTTGACAAAATTGTAGGACTAGAAATAGGAGCCGATGACTATATTACAAAACCTTTTAGTGTAAGAGAAGTTGTTGCCAGAATAAAGGCAAATTTAAGAAAAGCAGAAATAAGTAATGCATATAAAAATGGTATAGATATACCCATAGAAGAAACAAATCATGAGAAAACAAATACAGAGAGAGAAGACCATATAATTACAATCGGAGAAATATATATAAATATAGACAAATTTGAAGTTAAGGTTAGAAATAAGCCAATAGAATTAACTTTACGTGAGTTTGAGGTATTAAAATATCTTGCAAGCCAACCTGGTCAAGTAGTAACTAGAGAAACTTTACTAGAAAAAGTATGGGGCTATGAATACTATGGAGATATTAGAACAGTAGATGTTACAATTAGAAGAATAAGAGAAAAAATTGAAATTGATACATCAAGTCCTAAGTTATTAATTACTAAAAGAGGAATTGGATATTATTTATCATCTAAGGAAAAATAATAAGAAAAAGGTTAGCGTTAAATATTGCTAACCTTTTTTGAAAGGAGTTATTATGAAGAAAAATATAAATCTAAAAATAGTTGTAATATTTTTTGTACTAGGGATAATATTAATTTTAGGATTAGGGGCAAGTTATCTTGAAATGTTAGGGCAAATAGAAAATATAAGTGTAATAAGAGAAAATACAGAAGTTATTGAAACAATTAATTCGCAAATATCACAGATAAAATCAATTATAATAATTGCATGTATAGTATATACAGCAATATCTATTTTAATAGGATATTTTGTCTTAAAAGCAGTTGTATCGCCAATGAAAAGATTAATAAAAAGTGCAGAAGAAATAGCTTCAGGAGAAAATTTAAAGCTAGATGAAAATAATCAAAATTTAAGTGAAGTTGGAGACTTAGAGAATGCCTTTAGTATAATGACAAATGAATTAAAACAGAAACTAATTGAAGTTAATAGGCAAAAGAAACAAATAGAGACCATATTATTACATATGACAGATGGAATAATTGCATTTGACATGGAAGGAAATATAATTCATATTAATCCAGCAGCAAAGGAATTATTAGAAATATCTGATACTGACAATAATTTTGATAAAGTATTTAAAAAACTTGACATAGATATAAATATGGAAAAGATAATCTATCTAGATAATTGGACATCATCTGAACAAAGAAAAAATGTAGGAGAAAAATATGTAAACATTCTATTTGCTCCATTTCAAGATGAAAGTGATAGACCAGCAGGAGTTATAACTTTAATACAAGATATAACAGAACATGTAAGACTAGATAATATGAGAAAAGAATTTGTGGCAGATGTATCACATGAGTTAAAAACGCCAATTACATCAATTATGGGGTATTCAGATACATTACTAGAAGCAGAGTATGACGAAGATACAAAAATAAAATTCTTAAATGTAATTTCATCAGAAGCAAGGAGAATGGCAAGATTAGTAACAGATTTACTTACACTATCAAGATATGATAATAAAAAAATAACACCTGAAATTACTAGTTTTGACTTAGGTGAATTAGTAAAAAAATGCCAAGAAAAACTAAGATTTGAAATTGAAAAGAAAAATCACAATGTTGAATGTTTTGTAACTGCAAGTGTACCACCAGTAATAGCAGACAAATATGGAATAGAAAGAGTAGTTTTAAATATTTTATCAAATGCAATTAAATATACACCAGAAAATGGAACTATAAAAGTATATGTAGGATTTGTATATAACGACGCATATATAAAAGTAATAGACAATGGCATAGGAATACCAGAAGAAGATTTAAGTAGAATTTTTGAAAGATTTTATAGAGTAGACAAAGCAAGAAGTAGAGAAATGGGAGGTACAGGATTAGGACTTTCAATAGCTAAAGAAATCTTAGATCAAAATAAAGGAAGTATAGACATAAAAAGTGAAGTTGGTAAAGGAACAGAAGTAGTAATAAGAATACCTACTAAAAAATAGGACAATTGGGGATGAGCTTGTTTTGTTCTGTTTTTAATAATAAGAGGTCAAGATTATTGACAGATGCTATTGTAAAGTTATATACTGTACATATTAAAAACAAGAAGGAGGTTTTAATAATGAGTAACATGATAGAAATTAGATGGCATGGAAGAGGTGGACAAGGTGCAAAAACAGCATCATTATTATTAGCTGATGCCGCATTTAATACAGGAAAATATATTCAAGGATTCCCAGAATATGGTCCAGAGAGAATGGGAGCACCTATCACAGCATATAACAGAATAAGTGATACACCAATTAGAATTCATAGCAATATATATGAACCAAATTATGTTGTAGTTGTTGACGACACTTTATTAGAAAGTGTAGATGTAACTTCAGGACTAAAAGAGGATGGAGCTATAGTAATAAATACAACAAAACAAGGAAATGAAATTAGAGAATTATTAAATGGATATAAAGGAAAAATATATACAATTGATGCAAGAAAAGTATCAATGCAAACATTAGGTAAATATTTTCCAAATACACCAATGCTTGCAGCAATAATAAAAGTAAGTAAAATAATGGATGAAAAAGATTTTCTTAATGATATGCAAGGCTCATTTAAACATAAATTTGCAAAAAAACCTGAAGTAATAGAAGGAAATATGAAAGCACTAGAACTTGCCTTAAACGAAGTAAAAGAAGTAAATTAATTTAATAAAATGCTATTATTTCAAAAAAGAAAGGAGATAAGTATAATGAACATAGATAAAAATACACCAGCAAGCAAAATGACAATAGGTGGAGAAATATATGAAGCTGGAAACGCTAAACAATTTAAAACAGGAGACTGGAGAAGTGTTAGACCTAAATATATTCCAGAAAAATGCATACAATGTGGACTATGTTTTCCTGTTTGCCCAGAAGATGCTATTCCAGTAGGAAAAGACCAAAAGAGAACTGAATTCAATTTTGATTATTGCAAAGGTTGTGGAGTTTGTGCAAAGGTTTGTCCTTTTGGAGCTATTGTAATGAAAACAGAAGGAGAAGAGTAAAAAATCATTATAAACGACGTCCTGCGTTGTTAAAATTTAGATTAAAAATGCTCAACGTGCAATAGCACGCTTCCGCTTTTTAACTAAATTTTGCCTAGCAATACTTGTTTCTAATGATTTTTAAGAAATAAAAAAAGTAAATTAAAAACAAAGAAAAGGAGAGAATATAATGAGTATAAGAGAACGTTTAAGCGGAAATGAGGCATCTGCAACTGCAATGAAGCAAATTAATCCAGATGTAGTAGCAGCATTTCCAATAACACC
>CALXQG010000027.1 GCA_944390515.1 uncultured Clostridia bacterium | reverse complement strand
GAATTACTTACAACAGTAATTCCTCAAATATATAAAATTTAGTTGGTAAAATATGTCAGAGAATTATTTTACCCTAAGATTTTTTCTATCTATTTTTGTTTGCTTGCATAATCAGCAATTTGTGCAAATTGCTCTATCGTAAGTTTTTCTCCTCGTATTTGTGGATTCAAATTCATTTTTTCAAATATATCTAGTATTTCTTCTTTACTATCAAATAATTTAGAATTAATAAGCCCATTTAATAAAGTTTTTCTTCTTTGCATAAAACTAGCTTTAATTATATCAAAAAATAATTTTTCATCTTTTACTTTTACTTTAGGCTCTTTTCTTATTTTTAAATTTATTACTTCAGAATCCACCTCTGGAGCAGGAATAAAAGAATTTTTTTCTACAAATAGTGCTGATGATGGTTCTGCATAATAATACACACTATATGTTATTGCTCCAGATAATTTATCACCTGGTACTGCTGTAATTCTATCTGCTACTTCTTTTTGTATCATTACTGTTATGCTATCTATATTTAACTTCTCTTCCAACAGTTTCATTATAATCGGTGTTGTTATATAATATGGTAGATTAGCAACAATCTTAACTTTGGTTAAATTTCCTTTGTTTTCATCTATTAACTTTTGTAAATCTACTTTTAAAACATCTTCATTTAATAGTTTAAAATTATCATATAATAAAAATCTATCATTAAGTATTTTTATCATTTTTTCATCAAGCTCTATTGCAACAACTTTTCCTGCTTTTTCAAGTAGTTTAGAAGTTAATGTACCCAAGCCTGGCCCTATTTCTATGACTAAATCTTCTTTTGAAGTTTCTGCAACATTTACAATATTTTCTATTATATAATCATCAATCAAAAAATTTTGTCCTAATCTTTTATTTGCAGTTATATTATACTTTTTTAATATGAATTTAGTTTCTTCTAAACTACTTGACATTGTTATTTTCCTTTCTATTTTAGAATCTTATATACATTTTAATTTATAATACAAATACTTTTTATTCTCATTCTTTTATTTAATCCTGAAGTACAACACTAATAACAGTTCCTTCTTCAACAGAAGTTCCTGAAGTTATATCTTGACTTGCTACCTTTCCACTTCCAGAATATTTTATATTTAAGTTCTTATTTTTTAGTGCAGCTTTTGCTTCTGATAAAGTCATTCCTTTCAAGCTTGGAACAGTTTGTGACACTCTTGTATCATTATCTTTAGAATATAACTTTACTATAGAGCCTTCTATAAGTCCTGTTCCGGCCACTGGTACTTGTTCTGTTACTAAGTCATCTGAATCCCCTGATATTTCGCAATCAAATCCTTGATTTTCAATAATTTTTTTTGCTTCTGCCATAGTTTTATTCTTAACATTTGATAATGCTTTTGTCTTGGCAGTTGTATTACTATCCGTTGTATCTGATGGTATCCCTAAATATGGCAACACTTCTGTTAAAATCTGTGATACAACTGGACCTGCTAATGTACTTCCATAGTAATTTCCTGATTTTGGTCCATATAAAGTGAGTAAAATTACAACTTCTGGGCTCTCTACTGGAGTAATTGCTGCAAAAGAAGAAACATATCCTGCATCTTCATCTGATGGATCTGGTTCAGATGTTCCTGTTTTTCCCGCAACACTATAGCCTTTGACTTGTGCATATCTTCCTGATCCGCTATCCACAACAGTTTCTAGCATATCTAACATTGTTTCTGCAGTTTCTTTAGATATTACTTGTCTTACTTCAACTGGTTCTATTGTTGTAACAGCTCCTGTATCTGTGTTTTTTATTTCTTTGGCAATTCTTGGTTTCATAAGCACACCATCATTTGCTACTGCAGACACTGCTGTAATCATTTGAAGTGGTGTTATTCTAAATCTCTGTCCAAATGACATTGTTGCCAATTCTACATCTTTTACATCTCCTAATTCCCAAAATAATCCGCTTCTTTCTCCCGAGTATCCCGAATATCCAATGTCTGCAAATCCGGTCGTATCAAATAGTCCAAAAGCATCACAATATCTATATAAGGTTGCTGCACCTATTTTCTGACCTAGTTGTATAAAAGCTGGATTACAAGAATTTTTCAAAGCATCTCTTAAACTTTGACTACCATGTTGAGCCCTATTTGCACAGTAAATTGTAACTCCAGAAACCTCTTGACTTCCATTACAATAAAATACCCCTGAAGTATCTGAATCTACAATATTTTCCTCTAAACCTGCTGCTGCAGTAACTATTTTAAATACTGAACCTGGTTCATATGTAGATGTTATTGCTCTATTATTCCATGTTTCTTGTAATTTTGTATTTTGTTCTTCTGAAGACATTTTATCCCAATCTTTTTCTGATATATAATCTAATGTATAAGGTGTATTTAGATTATAATCTGGATATGTTGCCATTGCCAAAATATCCCCTGTATTAGGATTCATTATAATTACATTTCCACCATCTTCACATTTATTTTCTTCACATGCTTGTTTTAAATACTTTTCTGCAATTTGTTGTATATTAGCATCAATTGTAAGAGTTATATCATTTCCATTTTGTGGTGCTATATATGTCCCGTTTTCATATGGTATAAGTTCTTGAACAGCATCTTGTGCCGATGTAACTTTTCCGGGAGTACCTGTTAAAACATCATTCCAAGTAGATTCTAATCCCCATAGTCCTTGATTATCTGTTCCACAAAATCCAATTAAATTTGATGCCAAATTATTATATGGATAATATCTTTTTGTATCCTCATCAATATTTATTCCACTATAAATTTTATTTTCTTCCATCCATTTTTTTAGTTCTTCTATTTTATCATTCTCAACTTTTTTTGCTATTGTAACATTTTTGCTATCACTTGACACTTTTTCTAAGGTTTCATTATAATCTAAATCAAATATTTCAGAAAAAGCTTTTGCTACTTTTTCTTTTAATGCTTTTGTCATAGTCTCTGCAACATTTTCGTCGTCATCCTCTACAACAATTCTTGTTGGATCTATACTAACAGTATCTACCTGTGCACTCATAGCTAGTGCCTTCCCTGTTGAATCATATATTGTCCCCCTTTTAGGGCTTATAGTTTTACTTGTTGTAAGTTGTCTATACATTTCTTCCTTTAATTCTGCACCTTGAACAATTTGAAGCCAGCCAATTCTAAATATTAGCATTATTAATATTAGAAAAAATGCAATTAATATTCTTCCTAATCTTTTATTAATTGATAAAATCTTTCTTACTTTACTTGAATTTTTGTTCTCCTTAAATTTATATACATTTGTTTTTTTACGTTTTTCCAACCTTTGTATCTTCCTTTCCCTTATTAGGTATAATCTTCCTATTTTATGTTTATAATTCTACATTAATTCACATAAAAAATCAAGATTTATTGCAAAAAAATAAGGAAGTATAAACTTCCTTATCAATTATATTTAATGATACTCATTAGTTGTTGAATATCTCATCAAATTCATCTCCATCAATTTTTTCTTTTTCAAGAAGAACTCCTGCTACACTATGAAGTTTATCCATATGTTCTCTTAAAATTGCCTCTGCCTTTTTATATGCACCATCTACAATATTTTTTACTTCTTCATCTATAATTCCTGCTGTTTCTTCTGAGTATTCTTTAGATTGTGCAAAATCTCTTCCTAGGAAAACTTCCTCTTGATTTTGACCAAGTGTAATTGTTCCAATTCTTTCACTCATACCATATTTTGTAACCATAGCTCTTGCTATTTTTGTTGCTCTTTCTATATCATTGCTTGCACCTGTAGATATATCATCTAATATCAATTTTTCTGCCACTCTACCACCTAAAAGTGATACTATATTTTCAAGCATTTCTGTTCTTGACATAAATGATTTATCTTCTGTTGGTCTATACATTGTATATCCTCCAGCCATTCCTCTTGGTACAATAGATATTTGGTGAACTGGATCCTGTGTAGGTAAAAATCTACTTACTACAGCATGGCCAGCCTCATGATATGCAACCAATTTCTGCTCTTTATCACTTCTTACTCTAGTTCTCTTTTCTGGTCCCATTGTAACTTTTACCATGGCATCTTCTATTTCTTGCATACCGATTTCTCTCAAGTTTCTTCTAGCTGCTAATAAGGCTGCTTCATTTAAAACATTTTCCAAGTCTGCTCCTGAAAATCCTGATGTATTTTTTGCTATTGTTTTTAAATCTACATCTATTGATAATTTTTTCTTTCTACTATGAACTTCTAGAATCTGCTCTCTAGCTTTAACATCTGGACTTGATACTACTATTTGTCTATCAAATCTTCCTGGTCTTAATAATGCTTTATCTAGTACATCCGGTCTATTGGTTGCAGCTAATACTATTACTCCTTCATTAGCTGAAAATCCATCCATTTCAACCAATAATTGATTTAATGTTTGTTCTCTTTCATCATGTCCTCCACCAAGTCCTGCACCTCTTTGGCGTCCTACTGCATCAATTTCGTCTATAAATACTATACATGGAGATTTTCTTTTTGCCTCTTCAAATAAATCCCTTACTCTTGAAGCACCTACACCAACAAACATTTCTACAAAGTCAGAACCACTTATTATAAAGAATGGTACCCCAGCTTCTCCTGCAACTGCTTTGGCTAGTAATGTTTTACCCGTACCTGGTTGCCCTACAAGTAGAACACCTTTTGGTATTCTTGCTCCCATATCTGTAAATTTCTTAGGATTTTTTAAAAATTCTACTATTTCTTCTAATTCTTCTTTTTCCTCATCTACACCTGCTACGTCATCAAATGTTATTTTATCTTTATCTGATGGGTTCATCATTCTTGCTCTACTTTTACCAAATGACATAGTTTTACTTCCACCAGTATTTCCTTGACTTCCACTCATAAACAAGAACCAGAATATTAAGAAAATAATTAATATTCCAAATGGTGTAAGTAAACTTAATATAAACATCCAAATAGATTCTGAAGCTTCTGTAACTTTAACATTTCCTGCTGTCATACTTTCTTGTAAGTTTTCCATTAAATTATCTATACTTGGAATATTTACTTGCTTTATGAAGTTCTCATTTTTCAACTTTACTTCTGCAGTTGTTCCATCAGATGATAATTCTATTTCAGATACTTCTCCTGCCTCTATCTTTTCAAGTAATTCTGAATATGCTAGTTTATTATTATCACTATCTAAAATAGATGTTAATAGCACAACAAATATTATACCAATTATTAGCCACATAGCTAATGTCTTTATTCCATTTTTCAATTTTTTTCCTCCTTAATGTTTTGTTCACTTTTGAAATATAACACATAATTTTAGTTATTTCAAGGCTTTTTCCAAAACTTTTTTGCCTTCAAATCTGGACATCTACGGAAATTCAAACCTTAAGGTAAAATTTTTTACATAAAATATATTTTCCCTTTTTTAACATATATTTTTATTCCTGCCCTAGGAGATAAGTATTTATTCCCTATATTATTATTGCATAGCTTTATTATATCATCTATATGTATTTTTTCTATTCCATTCGCTGTTCCGTAGGCTTTTGAGATAGTATATAAAATCAATTTAGATTTTATTGCATAGTCCAATTTATTGAACTCTTTTAAATCTAGAATAATTCTCTTTTCATTGTCATTTGCAGTTAATAATAATTTTTTATACTCCTTTTCCACAGTTTTGTTAATAAATTGTTCTTCTTCTTTAGCAATTTGTGATAATCTATTAATTCCTTCAATAATATTCGGATTAAATTCCTTTTTCAAAAATGGAATTAGTAAATTTCTAATTTTATTTCTAGTATAAATATTTTCATCATTTGTTCTATCATATCTAGGATTTAAATTGTTTTCCTTACAATATTCTTCAATCTCTTCTCTTGAGCATTCTATTATTGGCCTTATAAATCTGCCATCTCTTACCTTCTCTATTCCCTTTAATCCAGATATAGATGTTCCTCTAATTAAGTTCATAAGCACAGTTTCCGCATTATCATTACTATTGTGAGCTGTTGCAATTTTATTTGCTCCAACTCTTTTTGCAACTTCTTCAAAAAATTCATAACGTATATTTCTTCCCGCTTCTTCAGTCCCTATTCTTTGTTTCTTTGCCTCTTCTTCTACATTCACTTTTTTAGCAAAAAAATCTACATCTATTTTTGCACAAAAATCTTTAACAAATTCTGTTTCTTCATCTGCTTCTTCTCTTATCATATGATTAATATGTGCTACATATAATTTTATATTCAATTTTTCTTTTAAATTGTTCAAAATATTTAAAAGAGCCATTGAATCTGGCCCTCCAGAGACACCTATTACTATAGTATCTCCACTTTTAATCATATTATATTTTTGCATTGTTTTTAAAACTTTTTCTTCAAACATTCTGTACTCCTTTTAATGCTAAATTTCTATTCTCTATATTTATCCATATTTGCAAATTTTGTGTAATTACCAAGCCATGATAGCTCTACTGTACCTGTAGAACCAGCTCTATGCTTTGCAATTATTACTTCTGCGACATTTTTCTTTTCACTATCTTCATTATAGTAATCATCTCTATAAAGAAACATAACAATATCCGCATCCTGTTCTATAGAACCAGATTCACGAAGGTCTGATAGCATTGGTCTATGGTCAGGTCTTTGTTCTGGTGCTCTTGATAATTGAGATAGAGCTATTACTGGAACTTCTATTTCCTTGGCTAGTATTTTTAAAGAACGACTGATTTCTGCAATTTCCTGTTCACGACTTGCTCCTCTTTTTCCACTTCCTTGAACTAATTGAAGATAATCTATTACAACCAATCCTATATTTTTTTCTAATTTCATTTTCCTACATTTTGCACGAATTTCCATTATAGAGATACCTGGTGTATCATCTATGAATATTCTAGATTCAGATAATAATCCTGAAGCTTCTGCAAGCTTTGCCCAATCATCATCCTCTAAGGTTCCTGTTCTTACTTTATTGCTATCTACCAAAGCCTCGGAACAAAGTATTCTATTTACCATCTGTTCTTTTGACATTTCTAGGCTAAATATTGCAACTGGCGTATTTGCTCTTACCGCTGCATTTGTAGCAATATTTAATGCAAATGCAGATTTTCCCATTGCTGGTCTTGCTGCAACTAAAATCAAGTCAGATTTATGAAGCCCTGCTGTTCTATAATCTAAATCTATAAATCCTGTTGGCACACCTGTAACATGTTGTTTTCTATTATATAATTGTTCTAGTTCTGTAAATGTATCAACCAATATGTCTTTAATAGAACTATATCCCTTTTGATTTCTCTTTTGCATAACCTCAAATATCTTTTTTTCTGAACTATCTATTATATTTTCAACTTCTTGAGTTGGATCATATCCTAATGTGATTATATCATTTGCGGTTTTTATAAGGTTTCTTAATATTGATTTTTCTTCAACAATTTTTATGTATTGTTCAACATTTGACGTAGTTGGCACTTTAACAGGAAGCTCTGTAATATATTCTAGTCCACCAACTGAATCTAATTTTCCCATAGATGACAACTCTGATTTTAATGTAATTATATCTATTGGCTCACTTCTGTTATATAAGTTCATTATTGCTGAAAAAATAATTTTATTATCTTCTCTATAAAAGTCAGTATCTCTAAGAACTTCTATTGCTGCTGAAACAGCATCTCTATCTGTAAGCATACTACCTATTACTGCTTGTTCAGCTTCTATATCATTTGGTGGTATTTTTCCTAATTCCATTTGTTTTCGCTCCCTTTATGATTTTATTATATAATACTGTATTACTGACTAATTACTTCTACTTTTAAATTTGCTATAACACCTTCAAATAATTTAATTGCTACATTAAATTCTCCAAGTGTTTTTATAGTTTCCTTTAAATCAATTTTCTTTTTATCAATTTCAATTTTATATTGTGTGCTTAAGTTTTCAGATATCTCCTTGCTGGTTACTCCTCCAAATATTTTTCTATTTTCTCCAGCTTTAACCTTAATTTTTAACATTATACCTTTTAATTTTTTTGCTAATTCCTCTGCAGCCTGTTTTTCTAAATCTTTTTTATAGCTTTTTGCTTCCTTTTTGTTATTTAATTTACTCATATTCTCTGCATTTGCCTCAACCGCAAGTTTTTTTGGAAATAAGAAATTTCTAGCATAACCGTCTGCTGCATTTATTACTTCATCTTTTTTTCCAACACCTTTTATATTGTCTAATAAAATAACTTTCATTACTTCATTCTCCTTTCATTGCCTTAGTTTTTATTTAATTAAATGTGTATATATTTTATACTAATTTAGTGAACTTTTCAAGGTGTTTTGGGCTTTTAAACTAGAAATTTTTTTGAATTTATGGTATACTATTATATAGTCATATTTTATTTTCAGCTTTTTCGAAAGGAGAAAATTACTATGAAAAAAATTAAACTTCGGACTTTCCTTGACATAACTTTAATTATCTTTTTATGTTGTGACATTTTTTATGCAAACGTAATCCCTATTGTTTTTGTTATGCCAGCAGCATTTTTCTTGTCAATACTCGCAGTATTAATATTATTGCTAATTATGACAAGAAAGAAATTTTACATCAAACGAATTTATCAAAATTGTTATGCTGTATTGCTTCCTTATGATTTTTTATATCTGCATTGTCGGATAGAAAATGGAAAATGCAACATAACTGGCTGTCGAGACTTTGTTTTGCATGATTTACTCTATTGCTATGACAATAGAGATATTTACGATTGTTCATTGAAAGAAACAATTTTCAATGGTACAAAGCAGTATTTATCACAATCAAAGCTGAAAAATTGAGGTGCTATGCACCTCTTATTTTTTTATTGTATAGGAAAAATCGACAGATTTTGACTATACAACAAGGTTAAGTTTCCTTGAGCTGTGCATATTCGCGAAGCTAAATGCACATATGGCGAAGCCACTTTTCTTATATTTGTTCACTAAAATATTCATTAATTCTATTTATCAATTCTTGCTTTACTTCATCCATGTCCATACCTTCAACTTGTGCTCCAGCCAAAGTAATATGACCTCCACCGCCAAGTTTTTCTAGTATTACTTGAACATTTATATCTCCTATGGAACGACCACTAATACATATTTTATCATTCAATTTTCCTAATACAAATGACGCAGTAATATTGCTAATTGTAAGTAATTCGTCTGCAGCTTTTGCACATACAACATTAGAATCTTCATCTTCTTCATCATATACAGAAATAGCAATTGTATCATATACTAATTGTGCTTTTCCAATTATATTTGATATTTTATTGTATGTATCAAAATCACTTTGAAACCATTTCTTCACTTTTATAATATCTACACCACATTTACGTAAATACGCTGCAGCCTCAAAAGTTCTAACACCTGTTTTAAATGTAAATGTTTTTGTGTCCATCATTATTCCTGAATATAGTGCTTCTGCTTCTATACTTGTTAAATTTACTTCCTTTTGAGCATATTCAATTAATTCTGTAACTAATTCTGCTGCAGATGAGGCATATACTTCATGGAATGTTAGAGTAGCATTCTCTATATAATCTGGACTTCTTCTATGATGGTCTACTACAACTATTTTCTTTGCCTTTTCTAATAATTCAGCAGATTCAACATAATTCTTCTTATTGGTATCAACAACAACTAATAGTGTATCATCATCTAATAAATCAATAGCTTTGTCTGGACTAACAATTACATTGTCATATTCACTTTCCTGTGACAACTCATTTAAGAAAGTAGATAGATTATCTCCTTTAGGATTTAAGACTATATATCCATCTTTATCTAAAGTTTTAGCTAATCTATATATACCTAAACTAGAACCTACACAATCCATATCTGAATTTGTATGCCCCATTACAATTACTTTACTTGATTCCTCAATTAGTCCCTCTAGCGCGTGAGAAATTATTCTTGCCTTAACTTTTGTCCTTTTTTCTAATTCTTGAGTTCTTCCTCCAAAAAATCTATATTTATCTCCCTCATGAATTACTGCTTGATCTCCTCCGCGTCCTAGGACTATATCAAGAGATGCTTGTGCTGTTTTATATTTTTCTAAATTAGTAGTACCATCATTTGAAATAGCAATACTTAATGTAAACTGTGTTTTGTCTGATGGTTGTATATCTTTTATAATATCCAAAATATCAAACTTTTTATCTTCTATTTCTTTTATATATTGTTTTTCAAAAATACATACAAATGTATCTCTCTCTGCTTTTAATATAATACCTTTGTAATCTGAAGCCCAATCATATAATTTTTTCTCTATCATAGCCATTAATTGTGCTTTTTCACTATCATCTAGCCTTTGAATAATTTCTTCGTAATTATCTATCATAACTAAACCAATATACATATCTTTATCATCAAATAGATTTTCAAGTTCCACTAGTTTAGTATCATCAACAAAGTAAATTATTATTATATGTTCATCTCTTAAAGGCATATAATCTCCATATAGTTTATATGTCTTTTTATCTATTTCGATTTCGTCATATATTTTTTCTTTTTTTGAATTGTTTTTTATCTGTAGTTTTACATCATTTAATATATTTGTTAGATAATTATTAATATCAATATTTGCAAATTCTTGATTAAATTTTGTATTTCTAAATATCAAATTTCCATTTGTTTCTGCTATAACTAGTGGAAATGGTGAATTAACAAGAGCAATTTTAGCTACTTTGTCTAAACTAAAAGTTAAGTTCTTTATATGTTCTGTAAGCTCTTCTTGTCTTTTAGTATTTGTCCAATATGCATATATAACTAATAGCATATATATAATAATTGATGGGATAATTAACCAATGATTATATATACATATTACTATTAATAATATAGCAATTATTGCTAAGTATATTTTTGTTTTTGATATTATTTTATCTAGAACTTTTTTACTATGGTTCATGAAAAACCTCCTAAAACAGTATATATTGTACTATATTTTAGGAGGTTTTGTCAAGTTTACGTAATTTTGCTTGTACTTTGATTACGCTTTTTTATTATTATTTACTCTTCTTCAGCATCTTCTTTTTCTGGCTCTTGGTTTTCTGTATTAATATGGATATTTTTATAAGCAGCCATACCAGTTCCTGCTGGAATTAACTTACCTATAATAACATTTTCTTTTAATCCTATTAATTCATCCACTTTGCCTTTAACTGCTGCTTCAGTAAGAACTCTTGTAGTTTCTTGGAATGATGCAGCTGATAAGAAGCTTTCTGTAGCAAGTGATGCTTTTGTAATTCCTAGAAGAACACGTTTATATGTTGCTGGTCTTCCACCTTCTTCTTCTACTTTCTTATTTGCATCTTCTACTTCATAGATATCTACAAGTGAACCTGCAAATAGAGGTGTGTCTCCATTGTCTTCTACTCTTACCTTTTTAAGCATTTGTCTTGCTATAACTTCAACGTGTTTATCATTAATATCAACACCTTGATTTCTATATACTTTTTGTACTTCTTGTACTAAATATAGGTAAACACCATCTGCCCCATTTATTGCTAATATTTCATTTGGGTTTATAGAACCTTCTGTAATTGGTGTTCCTGCTTTAATTTCGTCTCCATCTCTTACACGAAGTTTAGAACCAAATGGTATTGTATAAGTTTTGCTATCATCTTTTCCTGTAACTGTAACTTCTTTTGTGTTTTTGTCGTCTGAAATGCTAACTTTACCATCAATCTCTGTAATAATTGCAAGACCCTTAGGTTTTCTAGCTTCAAACAACTCTTCAACTCTAGGAAGACCTTGTGTGATATCTGCAACACCTGCAACACCACCAGAGTGGATAGTTCTCATTGTAAGCTGTGTACCAGGCTCACCAATTGATTGTGCTGCAATTATACCTACTGATTCTCCTATATTTACTTCTTCACGAGTAGCTAGACCCATTCCATAACATTTAGCACATACACCGTGTTTTGTTCTACATTCAAGGACTGAACGAACTTTTACACTTGTAATTCCTGCTGCAACTATTTCATCTGCAATATTTTCAGTAATTAATGTTTCTTTATCCACAATTAGTTCTTTAGTTTGTGGATTATATATATCCTCTAATGGATATCTTCCAAGTAATCTTTCTTCCATTTTTTCTACTACTTGATTTCCATCTTTGATATCAGAAACTTCAATACCTTGTGTTGTACCACAATCATGTTCTCTTACTATAATGTCTTGAGAAACATCAACTAATCTTCTTGTTAAATATCCAGAGTCAGCTGTTCTTAAAGCTGTGTCTGCCAAACCTTTTCTTGCACCATGGGCAGATATGAAATATTCTAGTGCATCCAATCCCTCTCTAAATGATGAAGTAATTGGTATTTCAACTGTTTTACCTGTTGTAGATGCCATAAGTCCACGCATACCAGCAATTTGTCTTAATTGGTTCACGTTTCCTCTGGCTCCTGATTCAGACATCATATATACAGGATTCATTTTCTCAAAGTTATTTTTCATTGCTTCTGTAACTTTATCTGTTGCACCTTCCCATATTTTAATAACTGAATTATATCTTTCTGTATCTGTTATTAAACCACGTCTATATTGTTTTGTTACATTATCAACTTGTGATTGTGCCTCTGCAAGTATTGTAGCTTTTTCAGGTGGCACCTTAACATCTGCAACTGATACAGTCATACCAGCTGTTGTAGAATATTTGTATCCTGTTGCTTTAATATAATCTAGTAATTCAGCTGTTTTGCTTAACCCGTGTTTATTTATACATTTTGCAATTATTTTTCCTAAATTTTTCTTCATTACAGTAAAATTAAGTTCTGGTTCAAACATTTTATCAGGGTCTGTTCTATCAACAAATCCTAAATCTTGAGGTATTCCTTGGTTATATATCAATCTACCAACTGTTGTCTTTACAAATTTGCTTTTTTCTACTCCATCAATTGTTTTTGTAATTCTTACATTAATCATTGCATGCATTCCTAAATCATGATTAAAGTTAGCCATTATTGCTTCATCTGGTGAAGAATAATATCCTCCTTCTCCAATCTCTCCTGGGACTTCCATTGTTAAGTAATATGCACCAAGAATCATATCCTGTGTTGGAACTGTAACTGGTTTACCATCTTGTGGTTTTAAAAGGTTATTTACAGAAAGCATTAAATATCTTGCTTCTGATTGTGCTTCTGGTGATAATGGTAAGTGAATAGCCATTTGGTCACCATCAAAGTCTGCATTGAATGCTGTACAAACTAATGGATGAAGTTTTATTGCTCTACCTTCAACTAGAACTGGTTCAAATGCTTGAATACCAAGTCTATGTAGTGTAGGAGCACGGTTTAGCATTACAGGATGATCTTTAATAACATCTTCTAATATGTCCCATACTTCTGGGCGTAATCTTTCTACCATTCTTTTTGCATTTTTTATGTTATGAGCTATTCCACGTCCAACTAATTCTCTCATTACAAAAGGTTTAAATAATTCAACTGCCATTTCTTTTGGAAGACCACATTGGTAAATTTTAAGTTCAGGTCCTACAACGATAACTGAACGTCCTGAATAATCAACACGTTTACCAAGTAGGTTTTGTCTAAATCTTCCTTGTTTTCCTTTTAATAAATCTGATAATGACTTAAGTGGTCTATTTCCAGCTCCTGTTACAGGTCTTCCACGTCTTCCGTTATCTATTAAGGCATCTACAGATTCTTGTAACATTCTTTTTTCATTTCTTACAATTATTTCTGGTGCTCCTAATTCTAATAATCTTTTTAGTCTGTTATTTCTGTTTATAACTCTTCTGTATAAATCATTTAAGTCTGATGTTGCAAATCTACCACCATCTAATTGTACCATTGGTCTTAAATCTGGAGGAATTACTGGAACAACATTCATAATCATCCATTCAGGTCTGTTTTCTGATAATCTAAATGATTCAACAGTATCTAATCTTTTAACTAATTTTGCTTTTTTCTGTTCACTTGCTTTTTCTAGTTCTTTTTTTAAGCTATTAGATAATTTATCTAAGTCAATTTCTTCTAATAATTTTCTTAATGCTTCAGCTCCCATTTCTGCTTTAAAAGAACCTTTACCGTATTTTTCTATTGCTTCATGATATTCCTTTTCAGATAAAACTTGTGCTTTAGATAATCCTGTATCCCCTTTATCTGTAACTATATATGAAGCAAAGTATATTACTCTTTCTAAGCTTCTTGGTGATACATCAAGCATTAACCCTATTCTACTTGGAATACCCTTAAAATACCATATATGTGCTACTGGAGCTGCAAGTTCAATATGTCCCATTCTTTCACGTCTTACTTTTGATTTTGTAACTTCAACACCACATCTGTCACATACTATTCCTTTATATCTAACTCTTTTATATTTACCACAATGACATTCCCAGTCCTTTGTAGGTCCAAATATTCTTTCACAGAACAAACCATCTCTTTCTGGTTTTAATGTTCTATAATTTATAGTCTCTGGTTTTTTAACTTCACCCTTTGACCATTCTCTAATCTTTTCGTCTGATGCTATACCTATTTTTATTTTATCAAATATTTCTAATTCGTCCACGGTTAGCCCCCTTAAAATTTATTTGTTTGCTTCTAAAGGAGTTCTTTGGCATACACCGCTGTACAATTCCTTTTTGTAACCATCAAACCCTTTTTGAAGCTATTCAGTTAAATTTATTCTTCATCATCTATTATATCTTCGTCATTCAAGAGATTATCAACATCTAAATCGGTGTCTGCAAGTTCAATTTCTTCATCTGATAGCTCTTCAAATAATGCTTCATCATCTTCTTGTTCTTCATCAGCTAAAATAGCTTCTTCTTCATAACCATCATTTAAGTCTTTTAAATCTAGAACATCACTGTCCATTTTTTTGTCATCAATATTGAAATCTATTCCATCATCAATGTTTTCTTTTAATTCAAGTTCTTCATTATCTGGAGATAATAGTCTCATATCTAATCCTAATGCTTGAAGTTCTTTTATTAATACCTTAAATCCTTCTGGAACTCCTGGTTCTGGAACATTTTCACCTTTTACAATTGCTTCATATGTTTTAACACGGCCTATTGTGTCATCTGATTTTACAGTAAGCATTTCTTGTAGTGTATATGCTGCACCATATGCTTCCAATGCCCAAACTTCCATTTCTCCAAAACGTTGTCCACCAAATTGTGCTTTACCTCCAAGTGGTTGTTGTGTAACTAATGAATATGGCCCTGTTGAACGAGCATGTATTTTATCGTCTACTAAGTGATGTAATTTTAAC
>CALXQG010000026.1 GCA_944390515.1 uncultured Clostridia bacterium | reverse complement strand
CTCAAACAATAGAAGCTGTTTTAATACAAGCAGCAGATGCCATATCTGCATCAAGACCAGGAGCAAGAAGAGAAACATTAGAAACATACATTAAGAGACTAGAAGCTCTTGAAAACATTGCAGATTCATTTGAAGGTGTTGAAAAATCTTTTGCTATTCAAGCTGGTAGAGAAATAAGAATTATAGTTAAACCAGATAAAATTACTGATGACGAAATGGTAATAATGGCAAGAGATGTTGCTAAAAAGGTAGAAGACGAAATGGAATATCCAGGACAAATAAAAGTTAATTTAGTAAGAGAAACAAGAGTTGTAGATTATGCTAAATAGGGATATGCCCAAAAACAACAAAATCTCGAAAAATTAAAATAAAAAAACCGTTATAAGTTCTATACTTATAGCGGTTTTTTTATGAAAATTATTCTAAATTATTCTAAAAATTCTTTTTGTATGTTATTATATAGTCAGAGCATAGTTTTAAAAGCATTACACTACATAGATTGTATGTTTTTAAAACAAAATGGATATAATGTTAAAATATAATAATGGACATTATTTTAAGATAGTAAATAATATTATATTTAAAAAATAGGAAAGGGAATTTTATGCCAGTAAAAAATTATAAGAAACAAATAATATTAGTTATAATTATTCTAATCTTACTTATTGCAATAGGACTTGGTTACATGACATATATGTTAAATAAGATTGAAGCAAATACTTACAATAGTATTAACACTGTTGTTCAAAACGATACAAAAAATTTGAAAACAGAAATTATTAATCAAAAAGCTATACTTCAATCTATTACAAGTTACATTTCTTCTGTAAATAAAGTTGAAGAAGAAAAAATATTTGATATGTATGAAAAAAGCGATATTACAAGTCAGTTTATTAGAATGGCAATAATGACGCAAGATGGAAAAACTATTACAAATGACGGATTTAAAGTCGATTATTCAGATGAGGTTAAGGACTTTTTTAGGGATAATGAAATTAAAATATTTGATAATAAAATAAGCAGAATAGACGGAGAAAAAATAAATATATATTCACAAGCTGTCAATGTTAAAGACGAAAAAGTGGCAATATTACTGATAATATCTACAGA
Organism: uncultured Clostridia bacterium; assembly: GCA_944390515.1. Classification (GTDB taxonomy): domain Bacteria; phylum Bacillota; class Clostridia; order TANB77; family CAG-508; genus CALXVA01. The sequence goes on along the minus strand of CALXQG010000026.1, from coordinate 14,200 downwards.
GTCATATAAGAATATTTTTGTTAACAATATATTTGAAAGTAAAGGTTTTAGCTATATTGTAGATAATACTGGAAATATAATTGTTAGTGCAAATATTGATAGAGGTACAGGAACCTTAATAAATAATATTGATAATATGCTAGTAGGAAATTCTAAAGAAAAATTTGAAAAAAATCAAAATGTAATAGAATCTAATATAGAAAATGGCATTGCAGGAGAAAGAATACTTCAAACAAGCTATGGAAAGACTTATATGGTTTATGAGCCTATTGGTGTAAATGGATGGGCATTAGTATACTTTATCCCATCATCAGCAATTTCAGGAGAAATTAATCAGGCACTACTTTTAACATTCATTGTTTCAATTGTAGTTATATTAATTGCATTAATAGTGTGTATATATATTGTCATATCAAACAATAAAAAACAAATAAAATTATATGAGTATGCATACATAGATCCAGTTACAAAAAAAGGAAATATATATTATTTAAGAAAATATGGACAGGAAGAATTAGAAAAAGATAAGAAAAATCTATACCTTGCAATTTTAGATGTTAATAAATTTAAAATGATCAATAAAGCATATGGGTATAAAGTAGGAGATGAAATATTATTTGGAATTGGAGTAAAATTAAGAGAAATTTTAGGAGATAATAGTATTATTTGTAGATACTCAAATGACTATTTTTCAATGATATTTAGATATGAGAACGATATTAATGCATTAATTAATACAATTATATCAAATATAGAAAAACTAAAAATTAATGATGAAGTATATGATTTATCTGTAAACCTTGGATTATATAAAGTTCAAGAAGATGACAATAATATTTCAGTTATAATGGATAAAGCAATAATTGCACATTCACTATCAAAAGGTAATGTGTTTGATAAGTTTTATATTTATGACGAAAAGGTAGAAAAGAAAATAGAATTTGAAAGCAAAATAGAACAAAACATGGAAACAGCGCTAAGAAAAAAAGAATTTAAAATATATTACCAACCAAAGTTTAATACAAAAGAAGAAAGTTTATATGGGGCAGAGGCTTTAGTAAGATGGTATCATGATGGAGAAATTATAACTCCAGATAAATTTATCCCGTTATTTGAAAAAAACAGATTTATATTAAAACTAGATTTATATATTTTCGAGCAAGTTTGCAAAGATTTAAAAATGTGGAAAGAAAAATATGGAAAAAATGTGGTTGTATCTATAAATGTATCAAGACAGCATTTTATGGATGAACATTTTTTAGAAAGATATTTAAGGATAACTACAAAATATGGAATTAATCCAAATAATATTGATTTAGAGATAACAGAAAGTGCAGCGATAGAGGAAGGAATTGATATATTAGCAATTATGAAAAGAATGAAAGAATATGGTTTCCTAATTTCTATTGATGATTTTGGAACAGGATATTCATCTCTAAATATGTTGCAAGATATGCCTATAGACATTTTAAAAATTGATAAATCTTTTGTAGACCAGATAGGTAAGAGTAAAAGAAATATTATTGATTATATAATAAATATAGCTAAAGAATTAAAGCTTAAGACTATTGCAGAAGGAGTAGAAACAAAGGAACAAAGAGACTATCTTTTAGAAAGAAAATGTGATATAATACAAGGGTATTATTACGAAAAGCCTATAAAAGAGGAAGAGTTTGAAAAATATTTGAAAGATTAATATATGGTATTTTTAGTTAAAGACAATGTAAAGGAAATTAATTTTGAAAGTTAAGGAGTGGAAAAATGAGATTAGATAAAGAGAATACAAAACAAATAATTAAAATTGTTGTAATAGCTATTGTTTTATTAGTTGCATTAATCAATATAGAAACTGTTTGGAATATGTTTAAAGGATTATTAAGTATAATATCACCATTTATTTGGGGACTTGCTATTGCATTTATATTAAATATATTTATGACTATATATGAAAACAAGTTTTTTGCATTAGGCAAGAATAAAACAAAAATAAAAAGTGGAAATCATAATAAACCTATAAAAAGAAAAAGCAAATTTGAAAGAGGTCTTTCAATTATACTTTCAATTATAACAATTATTGCAGTAATAACAATTATATTAATTCTAATAATACCACAATTTGTAGATGTTATAAAAAATTTAATAAGCAATATTCCTAACTTTTTAGAGATAACAAAAGAATTTGCAATTGATATTACCAAAAAAGTTCCTGAAGTTAATAATTTTGTACAGAACATACAGATTGATACGGAAGCATTAAAGGGAAACATTATGAATATATCTAAAGATGTATTAGACATAACAATTAACCAAGTATCAAACCTAGTATCTAATATATTTAATTTTATTATTTCTGTTGTATTTGCAGTATACATATTAGCAAACAAGGAAAAATTAAAATTACAAGCTAAGAAATTTATATATGCTAGAATTGATAAAGAAAAAGCGGACTACATAATAAAAGTTTCAAGATTAGCTAGAGATTCTTTTAGAAGTTTTCTAACTGGGCAAGCAAAAGAAGCAGTTATATTAGGCTCATTATGCGCATTAGGAATGTTTATATTAGGAATTCCATATGCAGGACCAATTGGAGCATTAACTGCTATAACAGCTTTTATTCCTATTGTAGGAGCCTTTATTTCAGGATTTATTGGTGCAGTATTAATTTTAGCTGTGGATCCAATTAAAGCTTTAATATTTATTATATATATTATAGTTTTACAACAAATAGAAGGAAATTTGATTTATCCTCATGTTGTAGGAAAGAACATAGGACTTCCAAGCATATGGGTTTTAGTTGCAATAACTATTGGAGGTAGTTTGTTTGGTATAATGGGTATGATTATTGGCCTTCCAATATTATCTATTGTATATGCAATTATTACTGAAAATACAAATAAAATGCTTAAAGAAAGAAAACTAGAAGATGAATTTTAATTAAAACTTTAAATAAACAGAGGAATTACACATAATGGACATAATAGTAGTGTATAAATATATACGAAGGGAGTTGATTAGCCATAGAAGATTTAGTAGTTAAAGAAGAAAATAAACTGCAAGAGGATATGGAATACAAGAGACTTACACTTATGTATACAGCTGCACTAAAACAACTAGAGACTAAAATAGAAAATATTAATAATGAGTTCAAAATATTACATAAATATAATCCAATAGAACATGTAAATAGTAGAATAAAAAGCAAAGAAAGTATTAATAAAAAATTAAAGAAAAAAGGTCTTGAACTTACATATGAAAATTTGGTTAAGTCAATTAATGATGTTGCAGGTTTAAGAATTATTTGCTCATTTATACCTGATATATTTAATATTGTAGAAATAATAGAGAATATGCCAGATATAACAGTAATTAGGAAGAAAGATTATGTAACAAATCCTAAACAAAGTGGATATTCAAGCTATCATATGATAGTTTCTATTCCAGTAAGTTTGTCAATTGGAACCGTTAATGTCAAAGTAGAAATACAAATTAGAACAATGGCAATGGATTTTTGGGCAAGCTTGGAACATAAAATAAATTATAAATATGATAAACAAGTTCCAAAAGGTATAAAAAAGGAATTGAAAGAATGTGCAAAAATGACACAAAAGCTTGATAAGAGAATGTCACATTTAGGAAGAAACTTAATGGCAGAAGAGAAACAAATATTAAAAGAAATAACAGCAGAATATACAACTGCATATGCAGGAGTTTTACTTGCAGAAACTAGTATGTAATAATAAAAGGATATAATATGAAAAATTTAATTATTGATTCAAGAATAAGAGATATAGAATATCAGTATTTAAGTAAATATTTTAATATTATGAAATTGCCATTATCTAAAGATGTCTATGACGAAATTTCGGGACATAGTGATATATTTTATTGCAAAATAAATGATAGAGTTATATGTGCACCAAACAGCAAATTTAAGGAAACAGCGTTTATAGAAGGAAACAGCATTGTAAAAATAAAATATCCATTTGATATTCCATATAATGTGTGTCAGATAGGAGATAAAATTATAGGAAGCAAATATACTGATACAAGCATAAGTGTTGATGTACAAGTTAATCAGGGATATACAAAATGTTCAATAGCTGTTACAGGGGATAATTCATGTATTACTTGTGACAAAGGAATAGTAGTAGAATTAAAAAAATACGGAGTAGATGTTTTATATATTGAAGAAAATAACATTAAATTGTTAAAAAGAGATAAATCACTTTCTAGTATGAAGGGATTTATTGGAGGAGCAACTCTTAAATTTGATAACAAATTTATTATTTTTGGAGATATAAATAATCTAGAAAACAAAGATTTAGTATTGGAACATTTGGAAAAATATAATTTAGAATTAGTTGATTTTAAGGGATTAGATATATATGATTATGGAAGCGGTATAATCTATTAAAATACAACAAGCATAAATAAATTTCATACTATATAAATGGTTAAAAAAGAATATATAAAAGCTGCTTACTGATTTTAGTAAGCAGCTTAAGTATTTATGTATTAATTATTATTTAAAATCTGACAAACTCTACCATTAGGATTTATTTCTAAATCATTATATTGATTTGTCTCATAAATTGGATATTCATTTTTTCTTTTCTTTGAGAACATCCCATTTAATATTTTAGTTTTTTCTTCATTATGTACTTTATTATATGCACTATCAAAATATACTACATTTTCTTGATTATTTAAATTAGGTATTTCAATTTCATTTGACTTTTTAAGTGTTTCCACATTTTTTTGCAATTGAGATAACTGATTTTTTATTGAAGATATTTCTGCAACTTGTTGTTCTATAAGATGCTTTTGACTGTTACATATAATAGTTAAATCTTTTAAAGCTAGAGATATAGATAAGGAATCTCTTTGTTCTTGTTGAGCATCCTTTATATTAGCAATTGAATTGCGTAATTGTTCATATTGCTGATTTGTAGAATTATCTTTTATTTCATTTAATCTAGCATTAAATTCGTTAGATAAACCAGTAATCATATCTTGTAAGTTCTCGAAATCTTGAGTGTTATCAGGTTGAACTTTTAACTCATTAATTTTAGCATTAAATTGATTAGATAAACCAGTAATCATATCTTGTAAGTTCTCGAAATCTTGAGTGTTATCAGGTTGAACTTTTAACTCATTAATTTTAGCATTAAACTCATTAGATAAACCAGTAATCATATCTTGTAAGTTTTCGAAATCTTGAGTATTATCAGGTTGAATTTTTAACTCATTAATTTTAGCGTTAAATTCATTAGATAAACCAGTAATCATATCTTGTAGATTTTCAAAATCTTGAGTGTTATCAGGTTGAACTTTTAACTCGCTAATTTTAGCATTGAACTCATTAGATAAATCAGTGATCATATCTTGTAAGTTTTCAAAATCTTGAGCATTATTAGGTTGAATTTTTAACTCATTAATTCTAGCGTTAAATTCGTTAGATAAATCAGTGATCATATCTTGTAAGTTTTCAAAATCTTGAGTATTATCAGGTTGAACTTTTAACTCGCTAATTTTAGCATTAAATTCGTTAGATAAACCAGTAATCATATCTTGTAAGTTTTCAAAATTCTCTGAAGTATTGTTTAGTTTGCTTTTAAATTCTTCAATAGAATTTTGTATAGGATTAAGTTTATTAGCATATTCTTCTTTTAATTTCTTATCAGACACGATAATACTATTTATCTTTTTATTCATATTAGCAAATAAAGATTTTATTTCACCAATATTTTCAAGATTAACTTTTTCTAGTTTATCATCAGTTGTTTGGTCATCATCAATATCAGTTATAAGATTTGAATTGTTATATATATCAATCAATTCGTTAACAGTCTTGAAAGTCATTGCAGGTTCATTTTTTTCATTTATTAATTTTTGATGTTTTTTGTCACCATAATAATATGTACTCTTGTATACTTTGGCAGAGATAGAAATCTTATTTAATACGACTCCACCAATTTTACCGCCAATATTTTCAATTTGTTGTTTTACATTCTTTAAGTCATCTATTTTAGTTTTCTTAGCTTCAACTACAATAATAGAAGTATCAACTATATTTACTAGACCAATACTGTCAGAAACTATTTTACAAGGGCATCCATCTATTATTATTATGTCATAAATTTTATGAACTTCCTTAAGTAATGTTTTCATTTTTTCAGATGAAAGCAATTCTGAAGGGTTTGGTGGTAATGTACCACTTGTTAATAGATGTATACCAGGAACATTAGTCTCAGTTATAAAAGGCGCTATTTGTTCAATTGAAAAATCACTATTTCCATTTCCTGATATTAAACAATTTGAAAGACCTTTATTATTAGATACTTTAAATATCTTATGTTGTCTACCTTTTCTCATATCAGAGTCTATAATCAATACATTTTGATTAGCTTGTGCAAATATACTAGCTAAGTTAGCAGTAGTCCAACTTTTTCCTTCACCTACAGAGACACTAGTTACTAAAATAGTATTTATTAAATTATCTGTTTTCTTAAAAGTTAAATTCATTTTTAAATTTCTAAAACATTCAGCAATAGGAGATAAGCGTTCGCTCTGCGTAATTATTTCGTTTTTTTCACCATCACTTTTTTTAGAAAACAGAGGTATTTTAGCAAGTGTTGATAAACCAATATAATTTTCTATATCTTTTTCGTCTTTTATTGTATTATCCCAAAAGAATACAATAAATATAAATAATGCTGAAATAACTATACCCATACCTGAAAAAGCTATTAAATCTTTAATGTGGTTAACATTATATGGTACAGTTTCAATTTTAGCTTGATCTATTACATTTACGTTATCTATATTGTATAATCTTTTAACTTCTTCACTAAATACTTTTACTAATTCATTAGTGATATTTGCTGCCAATTCTGGATTAGCATTAGTAACAGATATTTTAATTATTTCTGTTCCTGTAACAGAAGAAACAGTTATATTTTTGCTTAATGTATTTGCATTCATATCAATATTTAGATTTTTAATTGTCTGATCTAGTATGTTTTTACTTGTTATAATTTCACTATATGTAGATACTAATTTTTGATTTAAAGTTAAATCACTTTGAGTAACAGTTGTACTACTATTGGTATTGTTATTATTTACCAATAGAATAGTAGAAGATGATTTGTAAAGAGGTGTTTTGTAGTAAAAACTGTAAAAATAACCCATACTAATACATATGATCATTATTAAAATTATAAAAATTAATTTTGACTTAATTAAATTCAGTATCCATTTTATCTCAATATTACTTTCATTTTCCATTTTATCACCCAAAGTTATTATAGCACATGAATAATAAAAAAGCAATACATTATGTAAATAAAAACTTTATGAAGAGAAAAAATCTTCATTTAAGAGAATTTTCTTTGGATTATCGCATGTAATTTTAATAAAGTCTTCATTAGAGATTTTTTTAAGAATCTTATTTTTAGCCAAATTTATATTGTTATAAATATGTGATGGGCGATGAGCATCACTAGCAATAAATGAAACCAAATGTTCTTTTAGTAAAAACTTTATAGTATTTTTAGCTTTAGAATTATACATTCCTAAAATACTTCCAAAATTTGTTTGTAACAATACTCCCATATCAACATATTCATAAATCTTTTTCTTGTTATCTTGTATATAAGTATAGCGTTCAGGATGAGCTAAAATTGGAATCTTTCCAGAACTAATTATTGAAAATATAATATTCTCCATCATGTTATATTCTATACTCATAGAAAATTCTATTAAAATATATTTGGAATTTGCTAAAGTAAAAAATGTATTATTTGCTAATGCATCTTCAAATGAATCAGCAAGATAAACTTCATTGCCTAGATGTAACCTTATAGGACAATTAAAATCTTGTAATTTTTGTTGTAATAATTGCAATTTATTTGTAGCTTCTTCTTTTGGAAATTGTCCAAAATGAAATTTGTTAAAATGTGGTGTACAAATAATATCTGTAAAGCCAGAAGAATAAGCTTCATTAGCCATAGCTATTGAAGATTCTATATCTGGAGCACCATCATCTAAATTAAATAATATATGTGAATGAATATCTATCATAATTTACCTCTTTTCTATAAATCTATTATATAATGAAACCAATATTTTTACAAGAAGATATTTAGTTATAATTCACAGCGTATTATAAAAACATTATTGTTTGCTCAAAACTGTAAATAATAACGATATTTCATACTACAATGGATTTAATGCTATTTTTATATTGACAAAAAAAATATACTAATATAAAATATACCAAAAAAGGGGGAAAAAATGAAAGGAACAAAAACAAAAGAAAATATATTTATGATTATTTTATTAGTAATAATCATTATTGCAGGAGTTATATTAGCTTTAAAAATTACAGGAATTATTAAACCATCAGAAAGAAAAGTTGTTGTTGAAGAAGAAAATGAGTATAAAAATGATATAAGCGACTTTGACTTTTATGATGAAGATGAATTAGAAAGAAGAGTAAACAATAGAAAGGCTTTATCAACTGTTCTGAATATTGTTTCACTTGTAATAGCTTTAATTATTAGTATTGGAATAAGTAAATTATATAGAAAGTTAGGATTACCTAATTATATTGTTGTAGTTAATCTTATATATCCATTATTATACATAATTAGTAATTGGACAAGCGGTGCTCTTAATATGCTTATTAGTTTTGCATTTAGCATATTAGGAATACTATCAATGTATTATTACTTTAAAGCTTTAGATATGTCAGGAAAGTGGGCAATACTACTATTTGTAGGTATTTTTATATTACCATTTGGATTGAGCGGCTTAGTAGTGGCTGGACTAATAGGTGGAATGCCAATTATCCCTTCGTTTATAACAGTGATTTCGTTAACTATGATAATTTCATGGTTAGTGGCATATATTAAATCAAATATAAAATTAGGGAAAATGTTTAATAAAACTACACCTTTTATTGTAGGACTTTGCATTTTACCATTTATATTCCAACCGATACTAGGATACAACAATAAAGAAGATATTTAAATTATAAAAATAAACTCAATTGAAGTGTACTCAAAATATTAGACAAAAAGTTTAATGTTTTGGGTGCTTTTTTCTATGCAATAAAAAAGAAGAAACTTCATGTTAAAATTTCTTCATTTTCTTAAGTTTTGATATTGGATTATAACTGTAGATAACTATCACAATAAATTGAATAAAAGTAATAGAAAATTAAAAAATTATCTATTGATAAAAAATTAAAATCGTTATAAAATATTATGTATAAGAAGATAGGTTTCACTAGCTGTGCATATATGCAGAGTCCAATGAAACTTAGCCTTGTTATATAGCCAAGATTTTAGGCTTTTCCTATACAATATAAAATTGTAAATTCATAACAATACAGGAAGTGATTAATTGAGAAATAAAAGAATGAAGGATGACGAGATACCAAAATCTGTCTTAAAAATGAAAAAAGAGAAAGAAAAAAGAGAAGAATTAGAAAGAAATCAAAGAAATGGAAATAAAGGAAAAAGAGAAAAAGGTTTAACAAAAAAAGAATTAATAAAAAGCAAAATAAAAAAAGTAATCCTTTTTGTAATTATAGCTGCAATTATAACAATAGGAATACTTATGGCAATTTCTGCTTTTACTTGGAAAGAGTTAACTGCAGATATGTTTAATAATGAAAATTCCATTGTTTTAGATAGCAATGGAAAAGAAATAGCAAAACTAGGTGTAGAACAAAAAAAATTATCATGTGATATAAATGAAATGCCAGAGAATTTGATTGATGCATATGTTTCAATAGAAGATGAGAGATTTTATTCTCACCATGGAATAGATATAAAAAGAACGACAGGTGCAATTCTTTCATACATAACTAATTTTGGAAATTCTTCATATGGTGGAAGCACTATAACTCAACAATTAGTAAAAAACTTAACAGGAGATAGTACAGATGCCATTACTCGTAAAGTGAAAGAATGGTGGAAGGCATTTTTACTAGAAAGCTATTATTCAAAAGAAGAAATACTAGAAATGTATTTAAACATAATCTATGTAGGACCAAACGTATATGGAGTACAGGCTGGAAGTAAATACTATTTTGATAAGGATGTAAATGACTTATCATTAGCAGAATGTGCCTTTTTAGCAGGAATAAATAATTCTCCTAATTCATATAACCCATTTGGAGATAGCGATAATACAGAATTAATAACTAAGAGAACATCTACGGTTTTAAATAAAATGCTAGAATTAGGAAAAATTACTAAAGATGAATATGATAAAGCCATTGAAGAAGTAAATGAAGGACTTGATTTTGATAATGGAAGTATAAAAACAGAAAATCCAATTTATTCATATCATACAGATGCTTTAATTAGCCAAGTGGTATCAGACATAGCAGAAGACAAAAATATATCAGAAACTTTTGCTACAAATTATTTATATTTATCTGGATTAAAAATATATAGTACACAAGATTCTGACATTCAAGAAGAAGTAGAGAAAGAATTTTTGAAGAAGCAATATATGATTAAGTCAAATGATGGTGAAAGTACAGCTCAAGCTGCGATGGTTATATTAGACCATAAAACGGGAAAAATTCTTGCTGTGGCAGGAGGATTAGGTGAAAAAGAAACTTTTAGAGGTTTAAATAGGGCAACACAGAGTCAAAGACAAACAGGTTCATCAATGAAGCCCCTTGCAGTATTAGTACCAGGAATTGATAAGAAAATATTTACACCTGCTAGCATATACAATGATGAAAAAACAACTTTTGCAAATGGTTATGCTCCAGGAAATAGTGATGGATATTTAGGAAATATAACAGTTAGAAGAGCATTAGAGTCATCTCAAAATGTTCCTTTTGTGGAAATGATGGAACAAATTACTCCTAACAAATCTATTTCATATTTAAAAAACATGGGAATTACTTCATTAACTCCAGGAGACGAAAGTCTAGCATTAGCTTTAGGAGGGTTAGAAAATGGAGTTACACCGCTTCAAATGGCAGGAGCATATGCAACAATTGCTAATGATGGCCAATATATTGAACCTATTTTATACACAAAGATAACAAATAAAGAAGGAGATACTATTTTAAAGACTAAGCAAAAAACTAAAAAAGTATTTTCGGAACAAGTTGCATATGTTGTAAAAGAATTACTAAAACAGCCAGTTGAAGGAAACCATGGTACAGCAACATATTGTCATATATCAGGAATTGACGTGGCTGCAAAAACAGGAACTACTGATGAAAATTATGATAAATGGCTTTGTGGATTTACTCCATATTATACAGCTGTAACATGGTTTGGATATGACCAAAATGAAACAATTTACTATAACAATCAAAATCCTGCTGGAATAATATGGGCAAATGTTATGAGAAGAGTTCATGATGGATTAAATAATGCTAAATTTGAGAAACCAAGCAAGGTAGTTACTACAATTATTTGTGGAGATACAGGAATGGTTGCAAAATCTGGATGTCCTAATACATATGAAGAATATTTCCTATCAGGAACATTACCAGACCTTTGTACAAAACATTCTGGAAATAAGGCAAATTCAACCAAAAAAGAGGAAGATACATCATCTGAAGTATATGTTGATAAAGGAGAAGAACTGGAATTAAATCCTAATGATGAAGAAGAAGCACCTAAAGAGGAGAATGTTATTGAAGAAGAACCAGAAGAAAATATAGAAGAGAATATAGTGGAAGAAAATATTGTAGAGACACCTGAAATTACAGAAGAGCCAGAAGAAAATAATACAGAAGAACCTGAAATAACAAATGAAATAGAAGGAAACACAGATGAAAACATAGAAGAAAGTACAGGTAATAGTATTAATGCAGGAAATACTACAGTGCGAGCAAATGTGGTATTGTAGAAAATAAAATTTGAAATAAGATATGTTTAAACATTTTTTTGCAGTAGTCTTCATGTGGAGAAAAATATATGTATTATAATTTTGAAGAAGAGAAGAAAAAAATAATTAAAGATTTAATAGAAAGAGGGTATGCAAATACTTTTATTAATTATGCAAAATTTCTAGAACTATATAAACCATACGAAAAAGAAATGCCAGAGAAACAATTTGCAGAAATTTTAGGGATTGGATATAGTAATTATTATAATCTAAAGAATAAAGGAACAAGAGCAAAGATACTAAAGACAGTAAAGATAGAAGAAACAAGAAAAGAAGAAATAAGAAAAAAGTTAATAGAAAAAGGATATAGAAATAAATTTATAAATTATACGGAATTTCTACAATTGTATAAACCATATGAAAAAGAAATGACAGAGCAACAATTTGCAGAAATTTTAGGAATTGGTTATGGTAATTATAATAATCTAAAGAATAGAGGAACAAGAGCAAAGATATTAAAAATAGAAGAAGTAGAAGAAATAAGAAAAGAAGAAATAAGAAAAGAAGAAATAAGAAAAGAACTAATAAGAAGAGGATATAGAAATAAACTTATAAATTATGTAGAATTTTTAGAATTGTACAAACCATATGAAAAAGAAATGCCAGAGAAACAATTTGCAGAAATCATAGGAATTAGTGGGGAAAATTATTATAGCTTAAAAAATAAAGGAACAAGAGCAAAGATACTAAAGACAGAAAAAGTAGAAGAAACAAGAAAAGAAGAGATAAGAAAAGAACTAATAGAAAAAGGATATAGAAATAAACTTATAAATTATGTAGAATTTTTAGAATTGTACAAACCATATGAAAAAGAAATGGAAGAAAAACAATTTGCAGAAATTCTAGGAATTGGTTATGTTAATTATAATAGTCTAAAGAATAGAGGAACAAGAGCAAAAATTAATTTTATAAGAAGTTATATGATTAGAATAAATTATGAATTTAGCGAAAGAGGATTTTATAATGAAGAATATTTTATAAAAATGGCAGATAAATATGGTTGTAGTGTTGGAGAGATAATAGAAGTATTATATAATTTAGGAGATGGTAATCAACTAATATATAGAACTTTAAAGGAAAGAGGAAAGCTATATGTAGGAAAAAAGAAAATACCAAAAGAATTTATGAAAGAACATTTAGAATACTTATACCACAAATTTATGAGGTACAGTCATTTTATAGGAAAAAGATTACATACAACTTTATATGAAGAAGATATAGTACAAGAAATTATGATTATTCTAATATCAACTAAAGGAGATATAGTAGAAAACTTAAATGAACATGAAGCTGAAAAATCTCTTTTGAAATATGGTATAACTATGATTAAATATCAACACTTAAGAAGAATGAAAATAAGAACAATATCTTTAGATCAAACATTAGGAGAAAATGACAAAAGAACAAGATATTACAAAGTAAAAGCACCAAGTAATCATTTAGAAAAAACTGAAGAAAGTATTTTGAAAAAAGAAAGTGAAGATTTTATTGGAGATACTCCTATAGAAGCAATGAAATATTATATGGAAAAAGGACTGGAACGAACAGAAATATTAAAATTAGTAGCACAAAAATTTAGTTTAACACAAAGAGAACTACTTGAAAAATTAGAAGAAGAACTAAAAAGCAGAAGAGAAATACGAACTACAGAAAATGGTCATGTGTATTTGGGAGAGGAAATATTGTAAGTTATCTAGAATAAAACTTTTATAAAAATATTTTACAAATACTACACAAATTAAATAATGTGTGATAAAATATGTATGAAAATAAGAAATAAGGAGGAATTATCAATGTCAGGACATAGCAAATGGCATAATACTAAAAATTCTTTCCTTACAGCCACAAGGACTTCATAAAACAAAAAATGATTTTTGGCACAATTTTGGCACAATTCGTTCAACAAAGAACTACAAAGAACAACAACTAAAATGATAAATAAAAAATGTAAACCATAATCTTTAGAATATTTGCTGGAAGATTATGGTTTGAATTTTATATAAACTTGTTACAAAAATAGACAAGTATAATTTGTATAGAAATAGGATTTGAACTTATAGGTTACATAATAGTGAAAGACAGAAAAGATTTTAAAATCTAATATTAATGGATTAAAACTAATTAAAAGTTTATAATAAATTATAAAATATATAAAAATTCAAACTAATTGTCGGAAATAAATTGGTTTTATCCTACAATTAATAAAAAAATAAACAAGTAGAAAATACCAAATATATATGGAAGAAAATAGAAAAGCATGATATAATAT
>CALXQG010000025.1 GCA_944390515.1 uncultured Clostridia bacterium | reverse complement strand
CAATATATAATAATAAAGAAAGATGGAGATACAGAAGGAATAGAAAATAGAGAATGGGAAGAGACAACAAGTGGAAGTGAAATAACAGGACTATATCATGGAGATTCAGTATATGGAAGACTATATGATGGAGTAAACGAAAGTGATTATGCATATTCATATATATTAGATAATGAGGCACCAGTTGTAAATGTAACAGCAGGAGGAACAGCAACAAATAGTGTAACAGTAAGCGTAAATGCAACAGATGAAGAAAGTGGAATGAAAGATATCGTAACATACACATATAGCATAAAAGTAACAGGACAAGCAGATAGCACATATACAACACCAGGAAACGCAAATGGGATAACAAGTAACAATTATACATTTACAGGCTTAACACAAGGAACAAATTACACAGTAAGAGTACAAGTAAATGGAGATAAAGCAGGACTAATAGGAACAGGAACATTAGAGAACCAAGTAACAGGTACAGTAGGAGGAGCGACAGGAGGACTAGTAACAGGAAATATAGTAGCAAGTAGTCCAACATGGTCAAACGGACAAGCAAGTATAACATTAACAACAAATACAGGAATGCAAATACAATATCAAGTAAATAATACAACTGGAAATTGGACAACAATAACAAGTGGAGGAACAGTAACAAGTTTAAATCATAATGATACAGTATATGCAAGATTATATGATGGAACCAATCATGGAGATTATGCAAGTGTAACAATACAAGATAAAATAGCACCAACAATAAGTAATATAACAACAAATGTGACATATAATAGTATAACAGTACAAGTAACTGCAACAGATGCACAAAGTGGAATAGCAACATACACATACACAATAAATGGAGGAAACCAAGCAAGCACAACATCAGCGAGTCATACATTTAACGGACTAGCAGCGAGCACAAGTTATTCTATACAAGTAACAGTAACAGATAGAGCAGGACATGTAACAACAGAAACAAAAACAATAAGCACAACAGAAGATCCAAATTCAGTAACTAAAGTATTAAAAGCAGGAGATTATGTATATTATGTAGATGGGACAGGAACAACAAGAACATGTGTAGTATTATGGGATAGTAATTCTCAATACGGTGTACAAATAATAACAATGAAAAATGTTAAAGTTGAAATTTTGGGTGTCGAAGGAGATTTGACAAATGGAATAACAACATATAATAATGCAATAAGTATGTTAAATTCAGCTGCAAATGATTACAATAATACTACATATTCTAGTAGTGCAAGATGTGTAGGAAGTGTACCAAACAATAAAAATGAACAATCAGGGACAAGTATTTGGGCGGGATATTCTATGAGAGACGGGGATTCTAATTATACTATAGACTCAATACAAATGGGGGTACTTCAGATTTTTAATATAGGTGATCCATATTGGTTAGCATCCCGTTATACAGATGGAACATCGGAGTATAGAAATTATAGTTTATATAGTATAGACAATCATGGAGCATTAGACCGTATATTTATATGCCAAATATATAGTGGAGGTGGAGGAAGTGCAAAAAGATATGGATTGGGACTTCGACCAGTATTTACTCTCAATTCTAATGTCAAAGTAACAGGAGGAAATGGTACGTCTGGTTCACCATACACTTTAGGGGTATAATGTCAAAAAGCACTTGAAAAAAGTGCTTTTTTCATGTAAAATAATGATGTGAAAAGTTAGCTATAGTAAGAATAAAGAAGCATAAGAAGGTGTAATAAATGTATTTAAAGAGATTAGAATTACAAGGTTTTAAATCTTTTGCAGATAAAACAGTATTAGAATTTAAAAGTGGAATAACATCAGTTATAGGACCAAATGGCTCTGGAAAAAGTAATATTTCAGACGCTATAAGATGGGTACTTGGAGAGCAGAGTATGAAATCTTTAAGGGGTTCTAAATCAGAGGATATAATATTTGCAGGAACTCAAGCGAGAAAGTCGCTTGGGTTTGCTGAAGTTTCAATGGTAATAGATAACACAGATGGTAAATTACCAATTGAATATTCTGAAGTAACTGTAACAAGAAAAATTTTTAGAAGTGGAGAAACAGGATACTATATAAACAAGACACCTTGCAGATTAAAGGATGTTTTAGAACTTTTTATGGATACAGGTATTGGAAAAGATGGATACAGCATAATTGGGCAAGGAAAAATTGATGAAATACTAAGCAATAAATCAGAAGATAGAAGAAAGATATTTGAAGAAGCAGCAGGAATTGTAAAATACAGAACTAGAAAAGCTGAATCAGAGAAAAAACTTGAACAAACCAAACTTAATTTGCTAAGAATAAATGATATCCTAATAGAAATCGAGGCAAATATAGAGCCACTAAAAATCCAGTCAGATAAAGCAAGAAAATATCTAGACCTAAGGGAAGAATTAAAAAACATAGAAGTTGGACTTTTTTTACATAACATAGCAGAGTATAAAGAAAAATTAGAGAAAATAGTTGAAGATATTAGCATAGTAGAAAATCAAAATGCAGATGAAAATGAAAAAATGGCAAACTTGCAAAAGGCAAAAGAAGATTTAAAACAGGAAATAGATGATATAACTTCTAAAATAGAGGAAATGCAGAATTTAGGATTTGAAAGTACAAACAAAATTGAGAAGATAAATTCTGAAATAGGAATTTCTAAAGAAAGAATGTTAAATAACAATTCTAATAAAGAAAGATTGGAAAAAGAAATAGAAGAAGTTAAGCAAAGAATAGCAGATTTAGAAGAAGAACAAAAACAAAAATTAGAGAAGAAAGAGAATCTATTTTCAAACAGAGAAAAATTTCAAAAGGAATTAGATGAAAAACAAAAAGAATTAGAAGAATTAACTAAAAAATTATCTGCAAAAGAAATTGAAATTGAAGCAAAGAAAGAACAAATTGAAAAAAATACAGATGCAAAATATGAAATTATTTCAGAAATAAGCAGTTTGGATACTAATTTCGAAAATATTGAAAAAAGAGAAAAAGTTGCTAAAGCAGAAATACAAAGTTTGACACTAGAAATAGATAGTGCAAGAGATGAAAAACAAGAAAAATCAAAAGCTTTTTATGATATTAAATTCAATAAAAATAATCTTACAAAAGAGTTACAAGAAAAGCATAGCAAAAAAGAAGAATGTATGGCCAAAATTAAGGAATTTGATACAGTATTAAATAACCTAAATTATGAGGTACAAATGAAAGATGCAAGACTAAAGTTTTTAATAGAAACAGAAAAAGAAAAAGAAGGTTATACAAGAAGTGTCAAATCATTACTTATGGACTGTGAAAAAGATAACAAATTAAATAAAGGAATGAATGGAGTTTTTGCAAATCTAATTTCAGTGGATAAAAAGTATGAAACAGCCATTGAAATGTGCCTAGGACTAGCGCTTCAAAACATTGTTACAGACACAGAAGAAGATGCAAAAAAATTGGTTGAACATTTAAGAAACAACAAATTGGGAAGAGCATCATTTTTACCAGTGTCTTCAATTAGAGGTAAAAAACTAGATAGAGTTATAAAAAATAGTACAGAAGGAGTTATTGGAATTGCATCAGATTTAGTAAAATGTGATAAAAAATATGAGCAAATTGTACTAAATTTATTAGGAAGAACTTTAATTGTAGAAAATATGGATACTGCAATACAAATGGCAAAACTTAATTCATATTCTTTTAGAATTGTTACTTTAGAAGGGGACATTATAAGTAATACTGGAGCAATCACAGGTGGTTCAATTCAAACTAAAACTGTAAATATTTTAGGAAGAAATAGAGAGATAGAAGATTTAGAAAAGACTTTAAAAGAATTAAATAAAAAAATACAAGAAGTAACAGAAAATAAAAAAGAATACACAGAATCTGCTTCAGACACAATAGAGGAAGTAACAAGATTAGAAAAAGAATTGCAAGATATAGAAATTGTATATGCTGCAGAAAACCAAAAAGTAATAAGTATGGAAGAAAATATATCTAAATTAGAGGCTAGAAGAGAAAAATTAAATCAGGAAGTAGAAGAACTTGCAAAACAAAGAATTGATAATAGAACTGAAAAAGAGAATAAGCAAGAACAAATTGGATATATGGAAGAAGAAATAGAAAAATTAAGCAAAATAGTAGAGGAATTTGCACTAAATAATAAAGATAATCAGAAATATATTGATGACTTGAATTTTGATATTACAAATTTGAAAATATCTGTTAGTTCATTTGATGAAAGTGGAAGTTCATTAGATGAAATGGTTGAAAGAATAAAACAAGATATAGATGCAAACAACAAGAGTATTGAAAACAAGCAAAATAATATAGAAGAAGTAAAAGTAGAAAATACAAAATTAGAACAAAAAATACAAGAACTAGAAAATGAAATTATAAAAATAAAATCAGATGTAGAAAATAGTTCAAACATAGTAGAAAAACTTAAAAACGAAAGAAGCGAAAAAAGTGAAAAACTAAAGGCTTCAGAAGAAAAAATTAATGAAGAGTTCAATGTTATAGAAGAACTAAAAGGACAGCTAGTAAAACTTGATGTACGTAAGACTAAGTTGGAGCAAGACTTGGAACAGGTAGTTAATAACCTTTGGATAGAATATGAATTGACACCAAATAATGCTGAAGGGTATGAAAAACCACAAAATGTACAAAAGGCAGCAAGAGATGTAAATCAACTTCGTACTCAAATAAAAGAACTTGGAAGCATAAATATTGACGCAATAGATGAGTATAAAAAGACAAAAGAAAGATATGACTTTATGTGCGAACAAAGATTGGATTTAGAAAATACTGCTACAAAGCTTAGAAAAATTATTACAGATATGACAGAAACGATGAAAGAACAGTTTATAGAAAAATTCAAACAAATAAGCACAAACTTTAATGAAGTATTTGTTGAATTATTTGGAGGAGGAAAAGCAGAACTAAAACTAGTAGATGAAAGCAATGTACTAGAGTGTGGAATAGATATACAAGTACAACCAACAGGAAAAAAACTACAAAACATGATGCTTTTGTCTGGGGGAGAAAAAGCATTTACTGCTATAGCACTTTTATTTGCAATACTTAAAATAAATCCAGCACCATTTTGCGTACTTGATGAAATTGAAGCTGCATTAGACGATGTAAATGTATATAGATTTGCAGAATACCTAAAAAAATTCAGTAAAGAAACACAATTTTTAGTGATAACACATAGAAAAGGTACAATGGAAGCAGCAAATACAGTATATGGTGTTACAATGGAAGAAAATGGAGTAAGTAAACTATTATCAATGAAATTAGGATAAGAAATATAGTAAGAGATAAAATAAGAAATGAGGATTAAATATGTTATTAAAAGGGTCAGAAATTGAAAAATTAAGAGAAGGATTAAGTAAAGCAAGAATAGGTAAAGCTAATAAGTTTCTTATAGATAGATGTATTAGAATTTATTCTATAGATTTAAGTTGGAACTATGACAACGTATCGGTGTATGCTTTTATTGAAGATGGAAACAAAATGGTAAGAACTGAAGTAACATTTTCTTTGAACAATAAAACTATTTCATGGACATCATGCAATCATGATTATTATGATAGAAGATGTGAACATGTGCTAGCATTGGCAATGGAAATAGCTACTAACAAAGAATTAGAAAAAAATTTATTGGAAACTATACAAGAAGAAAGAGAAAAAATACAAAAACAAGAATTTGAAAGAATGTTAAATGCTTTTCAAAAATTGGAAGTAAATTCTAGAACTACAAATGGAGAGCATGAAGAGAAGACAATAGATATAGTTCCTATGCTATCAAAAAAAAATCGTGATTATGAATTAAGCTTTAAAATAGGCAAGAAAAAAATGTATAAAATAAAAAGTACTGTACAATTTAGCAACAGTTTTAAACAAAAAGAAACTATATATTTTGGAGAACAGTTATATTACATTAATGAAGAAGATGCATATACAGATAATGCGAAAGCATATTTAGATTGGATTGTTAGATATGGAGAAACAATTAAATATGCTACAGATATGGCGGACAGAAAATCACAATATCACTTAAAAATTCCTGATGGAAAGATTATATTAGATGAAAATAATGTAGAAGATTTTATAGAATGTTTTAAGAATAGCAATCACTACATAGAAATAAATAAATCTAAAAAATTATTACAAGTAGAAAGTGAAAAACCCAAAATCGAGTTTGCAATTTTAAAAGATGACAATAAATATAATTTAGAGATGCAAGGAACAATTCCAGAAATAATAAGAGGGAATATTAACTCATATATAATAGATGAGAATAAATTTATAGAATTCTCTACAAAAGAATATGCTAATTTGTTAAATTTATTACAAATATACAAAAACTCGGGAGTTTCTAAATATACTTTTGATGAAGAAGGTCTAAAAACTTTTATATCTAATATAATGATGAAAATTCCAGAGGGAATTAATATATCAAAGCTTCCAGATACAGATAAAGAAAAATATATTCCAAAAAAATTATCAGTTATAATGAAATTAGACATTAATGAAAAAGGATGGATTGAAAATAATATAACTTTTTGCTATGGAGAGTTTGAATTTAATCCATTAGGAATAAATAACATTTCAATACCAAGAAATGAAAATGAGGAAACTAATGTTCTTACTGACCTAAGAAATGAAGGATTTGTAGATTCACCTAAAACATATAATATGATTTTAATAGATGAAGAAAAAACATATGATTTTCTTAACAATAAAATAAATGAATATATGGAAAAATATGAAGTACTTATATCTGAAGAATTTAAGAAAAAGCAAATAATTCAACCAAAAATCGGTACAATAGGGGTAAAAATACATAATGACTTATTAAGTATAGATTTGTCTAGTATTAATTATGATCCAAAAGAATTAGAAGATATAATGGAAAAATACAAGTTAAAAAAGAAATATTATAAGCTGAAAGATGGTAGATTTCTAAAGTTAGAACAAAATGAAAACATGGACTTTTTGGATAAACTAGTTGATGGTATGGATATTGACTTCAAAAAGATGAAAGATGGAAAAATAGATTTACCAGTAAATAGAAGTTTATATTTAAATAGATTGTTGGACAAAAATAATGATATCCAAATAAATGAGGATGGAGAATATAAAAAGTTAATTGAAGATACTACAAATTCAAGAAAAGATGAAGATATTATTGTACCTAAAGAATTAGAGAATACTTTAAGAGATTATCAAAGGACAGGATATAAGTGGTTAAAAGTGCTAGACAGATATAGGTTTGGAGGAATTTTGGCAGATGATATGGGACTTGGAAAAACACTTCAAGTAATTTCTTTGTTGCTTACACAAGAAAAAAACAAAACATCAATAGTTGTATGTCCAAGTTCGCTTTCACTAAATTGGAAAAACGAAATAAAAAAATTTGCAAATACACTAAAAGTAAATGTGGTAAGAGGAAATGCAAAAGAAAGAGAAATTATTATCAAAGAAGCTAAAAATTATGATGTAATCATAACTTCATATGATTTACTAAAAAGAGATATTGATATTTATGAAAATGAAAAATTAGAATTCAGATATATAATAGCAGATGAAGCACAATATATTAAAAATAGCAATACTCAAAATGCAAAAGCAATAAAATCATTAAAAGGTAAAACAAGATTTGCACTAACAGGAACTCCAATAGAAAATTCTTTAGCAGAACTATGGTCAATTTTTGATTATATTATGCCAGGATATTTATTTAATTATAGTAAATTTAAAAAGCAATATGAAACAGAAATTATAAAAAATAACAATGAAGAAAAAATGCAAAAGTTAAAAACAATGATAGAACCATTTATTTTGAGAAGAACAAAAAAACAAGTTCTTACGGAACTACCAGATAAAACTATAACAGTTCTTAATAATGAAATGGAAGGAGAACAACAAAAACTATATTTATCTTTTATGGCAAAAGCTAAAAAAGAAATAATTAAAACAATAAATGAAGAGGGATTTGAAAAATCTCAAATAAAAATATTATCTATATTAACTAGATTAAGGCAAATTTGTTGTCATCCTAGCTTATTTATAGATAATTATGAGGGGGAGAGCAGTAAGCTAAATCAGTGTATGGAAATACTAGAAGATGCAATAGAATCTGGACATAAGATATTGTTATTTTCTAATTATACCCAGATGTTTCCACTAATTGAAAAAGAACTTAACAAGAAATTTATAGAATACTACAAACTAACAGGAGAAACTAAAATAGAAGAGAGAATCACATTAGTAGATAAATTTAATAAAAATAAAGATATAAAAGTATTTTTAATTTCATTGAAAGCAGGAGGAACAGGACTTAATTTAACAGGTGCAGATATGGTAATTCATTATGATCCATGGTGGAACCTATCAGCAGAAAACCAAGCAACAGATAGAGCATATCGTATTGGACAAAAAAATAATGTTCAAGTATATAAACTAATAACAACTAATTCAATAGAAGAAAAAATACAAGAATTGCAAGAAAAAAAGGCGGAATTAGTTGATAATGTCCTAAATACAAATCAAACATTTATTAGTAAGTTATCTAAAGATGAAATAATGTCATTATTTGAAGAATAAAGCAGTATATAATAAAAATAAAAATAAAAATGAAATAAAAAATTAATAATACTAAATAGTCATAAAAATAAAGACTGATGCATATATATTAATATAACCTTAAAAACAAAGGAGAGTTGATATATATGTGGCAGTCTTTTAATATCGGACAAGTAGCGAGAAAACTTAGGACAAACATTGAATTAGGATTAAGCAAGGAGGAGGTAGAAAATAGAAGAAATAAGCATGGACCAAATAAATTAGAAGAACAGAAAAAAGAAAGCTTATTTATAAGATTTATAAAAGAGTTTAAGGATTTTATGATAATTATTTTACTTGTTGCAGCAGTAGTCTCGGCAGGAATTTCATTTATTCAAGGAGAAAATGATTACATAGACTCAATTATTATAGTAGCAATAGTTGTACTAAATGCAATTATGGGACTAATTCAAGAAGCAAAAGCAGAAAAATCATTAGAGGCACTAAAAGATATGTCTGCACCAGTTGCAAAAGTCAGAAGGACAGGAAAAATAGTTACAGTTAGAGGAACAGAGGTTGTACCAGGAGATATTGTTCTTTTGGAAGCAGGAAATTTTGTTCCAGCAGATTGTAGATTGATAAATAGCTCAAATTTAAAAATTGAGGAATCAAGTCTTACAGGAGAAACAATACCGGTAACAAAAGATGCTAATGTGATTCTAGATAATAATACACCATTAGGAGATACTTTAAATATGGCGTTTGCAAACACAATAGTAGTAAATGGACACGGAGAAGCAATTGTTACAGAAACAGGAATGAACACAAAAGTAGGTAAAATTGCAAAAATGATTATCACAAATGAATCTCCTGAAACGCCAATACAAAAAAAGCTTGGAGAAGTAGGTAAAACTTTAGGGATGGGTTGCTTAGTAATTTGTGCAATTATATTTGTTATTGGCTTATTAAAGAAAATAGAACCAATAGAAATGTTTATGACATCAGTCGGGCTTGCCGTGGCAGCTATACCAGAAGGACTTCCAGCAATAGTTACTATAATGCTTTCTATAGGTGTAACTAAAATGGCCAGAAAAAATAGTATAGTTAGAAAATTACCAGCAGTAGAGACATTAGGTAGCAGTAGTGTAATATGTTCTGATAAAACAGGAACTTTGACACAAAACAAAATGAAGGTAACTAGAATAATGGACATAAATGGTGAAAACCTTAATATGCAAAAAGATTTTATACTTGAACTTGGAACAATGTGTACAGATGTTGAAGAAGAGGTTGGTGAAGCAACAGAACTTGCAATTGTAAATGCTGCTAAAGAACAAGGAAAGTTTAAAGAAAGGTTATATCAAAAATTTAAGAGAATAAATGATATACCATTTGATTCAGATAGAAAAATGATGACAACAATACATTCTATAGATACAAATGGTTTAGAAAATGAAGAGGATGACTGTTTAGAGAACATAGCAAAAAATTTAGATTCTAAATACATAGTTATTACTAAGGGGGCACCAGATGTTTTACTTAAGCATTGTACAAAATATTTTGTAAATGGAAGAATTGGTATAATGGATAATACTACAAAACATAGGATAGAAAATTTAAATTCAAAAATGGCATATGATGCATTAAGAGTTATAGCTGTAGCTTATTCACCAATGCCAAAACTTCCAACTAATATAGATAGTGCAAGTGTTGAACAAAACTTGATATTTGTTGGACTAATAGGTATGATTGATCCACCAAGAGAAGGAGTGAAAGAAGCTGTAGCAACATGCAAAAAAGCAGGAATAAAAACAGTTATGATAACAGGAGATCATATTGAGACTGCTAGAGCAATAGCTAGAGAGCTTGGAATATTAGAAAAAGGAGAGTGGTCTATTACAGGAAAGGAACTAGATGCTATTGAGCAAAAACAATTAGAAAAAGATATATTTAATTATTCTGTTTTTGCAAGGGTATCACCAGAGCATAAGGTTAGAATTGTAGAAGCATTCCAAAAATCTGGTTCTGTTGTTGCAATGACAGGAGATGGTGTAAATGATGCTCCTGCACTAAAAAAAGCAGATATTGGTATTGCAATGGGGCAAAATGGAACAGATGTTGCAAAAAATGCATCTGATATGATTTTAACAGATGACAACTTTGTAACAATTGTAGAGGCGGTAAAACAAGGAAGAAATATTTTTGACAATATAAAAAAAGCAATTCATTTTTTAATTGCTACAAATATAGGAGAAATAGTAACTATTTTTATGGGACTTTTACTAGGCATGAAGTCACCTCTTTTAGCAATACAATTATTATGGATTAATTTAGTTACAGATTCTCTTCCAGCAATAGCTATAGGTTTAGAGCCACCGGATAAAGATATAATGTATAAAAAGCCGAGAAACAGCAAAAAAAGTATTTTTGCTGATGGATTATGGGGAAAAATTTTTGTAGAGGGTACAATGTTAGGAATGCTTACTTTACTAGCTTTTAGTATTGGAAACAATCTATATGGAATTGAAGTAGGAAGAAGTATGGCATTTGTATCTTTGGGAATGTTAGAACTAGTACATAGCTTTAATATAAAAAGTGATGAATCCATATTTAAAGTTGGATTATTTGATAATAAATATTTAATAGGTGCATTTATTTTAGGTATGATACTCCAAATAGGAGTTGTAATGCTCCCAGTGTTTGCAAATGTATTTGACTTAGTGCCACTTAGTGGTATTCAATGGATATACACAATTGGAATTTCTATTATACCAATATTTATAATGGAAGCACAAAAGAAATTAAATGAAATTAGATTTGGAAAAAGAGTATATTCATATGGAAAACAATTTTGATAAAATGAATACATTAAAAAGTATATTTAAAAGTTATAAAATGCTGAAAAATGCCAAAATTTTGCTTAGATAGTAATTTTTAACAGTTGTCAATAGCTGAAAAAGTGAGAAAAACAGAGAAAAAACGAGAAAAATGAAGAAAACTATGTAATAAATACAAATGCAAAATGCACGAAATGTCTTAAAATTGACAAAAATGAATAAAAATAGAATATATTATTTGAAATTGAATAAAATATATAGTATAATTAATTTTGCGTCACGTAAAAAAAGGAGAGTGAAAATATATTTTAAACAGGAAAATTAAATACTGTACAAAAGAAATTTTTAGGCTTATAAATATAGTAGCGATTGCACTGTTTATAATGATGATAATAATTTTATTCAAATTCAATGTGGCATGTGAGGTAACTATAGCTGGCGAAAAAGTTGGTTATATTGCAAACAAGGAAGAATTTGAAAATAAATTAAATGAAATAATAAATAAAGAAGAAGAAGCAAAATTATATACTACAATAGAAAACATGCCAGAATACAATTTTAAATTAATAGATAAATCAGAGCAAACAAATGATGACGTAATATTAGGAAAATTAGAGGCACAAGCTGAAACGACCTATAAATTATATGCCGTGACGGTTGATGGTGAACAAAAAGCCATTATTGCTAGTTTAGATGAAGCAGAAAAAATTGTTGATGAAATGACTAAAAAATATGAAGACGATATAGAATTAGATATAGGTATAACAGACGTGATTACAACAGATAAAACAATACAAAATTCAGTAAAACTTGCTAAAAGCAGAGTAGACTCTGTAATCGAAGATGCAGTAGAGAAAAAAGAGGAAGAAGAAGCAAAACAAAGAGAAATTGAGTCTCATACTGTGCAAGGAGTTTATTTAGAAGTAACACCTGTTTCAGGTATAATTACTTCCAGATTTGGAAGCAGAGAAAGTATAAGAACAAGTTCTCACAAAGGTCTTGATATTGCTGCACCATCAGGTACACCAATTAAGGCTACTGCAGACGGAACAATTGAATTCTCTGGTTATAATAATGGTGGTTATGGTAATTTAGTAATAATATCACATGGCAACGGAATAGAAACTTACTATGGACATTGTAGCAAATTATATGTATCAGCAGGCGAAAAAGTAGAGGCTGGAGATGTTATAGCTGCTGTTGGTACAACAGGACGTTCAACAGGTAACCATTTACATTTTGAGATAAGACTTAATGGCAGTCAAATAGATCCTCAAAATTATTTATATAATTAGTAAAAAAGACGCCTAAAATATTGATATTTAAGGTGTCTTTTTTTGTTGTATAAGGATAGAAAAATGAAGAACGAATAAGTAGTCAAATTTGTAAAATTCAATTGACTTTACTAAATATAAGTTATAAAATAGAAAATATAAAAATTACTAATAGAAAAAGTTCTAATAGTAAATAAATTAAATATATTATATAAAAATACTGATGGTGGAGGAAACTACATGATTATATTACTAGATGCAATGGGTGGAGACAATGCACCAGATGCAAATATAAAAGGAGCAGTAAAGGCAATAAATCAAATACAAGCAAAAGTTGTACTAATAGGAAAAGAAGAAATAATAAAACAGCGAATAAAGGAATTGTATGGCAAAGATGATATAAATGATATATCTCCTAGATTAAGTATAAAAAATGCAACAGAGACAATAGAGATGGAAGATATTCCTACACAGGCAATTAAGCATAAAAAAGATTCATCAATGGTTGTTGGGTTTAACATGCTAAAACAAGGAGAAGGAGACGTATTTATTTCTGCTGGAAATTCAGGAGCATTACTTACAGGTGCTACTCTATTAGTAGGAAGAATTAAGGGGATAGATAGACCAGCATTAGCAGGAATTTTACCAGCATATAAAAGCAGATTATTACTTATGGATTGTGGCTCTAACACAAACTGTAAACCTATAAATTTACTTCAATTTGCACAAATGGCAAGTATTTATTTAAAAAATACTTTTGGAATGGAAGCACCAGCTGTAGGATTGCTAAATATAGGTACAGAGGAAACAAAAGGTAATGAACTTGTAAAAGAGTCATATAAATTAATAAAAGAAAATGCTGAAAAATTAGATATTAATTTTATTGGAAATGTAGAAGGAAGAGACGCATTTTCAGGTAAGATAGATGTAGTAGTAACAGATGGATTTACAGGAAATGTATTCTTAAAATCTGTTGAAGGACTTGGAAAATTCGTAAAAAGAAGTTTGACAGAGAGCTTAACACATAGTTTTTTAGCAAAACTTGCAGCACTTCCAAGCTTACCAGCAATAAAAAGATTCTCAAAAACAGTTGATTATAAAGAATATGGTGGAGCATTATTTCTAGGAGTAAAAAGACCTGTTGTAAAAGCACATGGAAGTAGTGATGAAAAATTGTTTGAATTTACAATAAAACAGGCAGAAAAATTTGTAGAAAATAAAGCTGTTGATAAGATGATTGAAGCATTTGAAAAACAAGATGAGAAAAAGGCAGAAGTGATAGAAAATTAAAAAATAATACTAGTTAGTATAAAAATAATACAGCAAAAGCAATAAACAAAAAAGGTAAGAAATGCCGAAAAACAAGCATTTTAATAAATATTTTAATAAATTTACCTAAAATATATTGACAATTAAATCAATATGTATTATTGTTAGGTAAAACAATTAAAGAAAAAATAAGGAGGTGAACTTGCACGATGAGTTCAGAAGAAGTTTTTGAAAAAGTAAAAGGAATAATAGTAGAGCAACTAGGTGTAGCTGAAACAGCAGTTACAATGGAAGCATCTTTTATAGACGATTTAGGAGCAGATTCACTTGATATAGTTGAATTAATAATGGCTCTTGAAGAAGAGTTCGATATAGAAATACCAGATGCTGATGCAGAAAAGGTTGTTTCTGTAGGAGACGTTGTAGATTATATAAAAGATCACTTAGCATAAGCTAAAAAGCAGAGTAATCTAAAATGATTGCTTTGTTTTTTTATGCAAAATTACTTTATTTTTAAGGAAAATAGGTGTATAATATATACGTTACTGGTAATTTCTAAATTATAGGTAAAAGGAGGAAAAAAATGAATTTTGAAAAACTTGAAAAAAGTATAGGGTATGAATTTAAAAATAAAGAATTATTGAAAAAAGCTTTGACTCATACTTCATATGCATATGAAAATAGATTAGATAGTAATGAAAAGCTAGAGTTTTTAGGAGATAGTATATTAGAATTTTTATCAAGCAAATATATTTATAATAATTACAAAAACTTAAAAGAAGGTGAAATGACTAAAGTTAGAGCAGAAGTGGTATGTGAAGATAGTCTATATAAAGTAGCTAAGGCGCATAATTTTAGTGATTTCATTTTAGTAGGAAGAAGTGAAAAATTTAGTAATGGTAATTTTAAGCCAGCAATCCTTGCAGATAGTATAGAAGCGACAATAGCGGCAATATATTTTGATGGGGGTCTAGCCGAAGCGGAAAAATTTATTGTAACAAATTTAAAAGATGCCATAGAAAGTTCAACTAAACATGTGGGAATGAAGGATTTCAAAACTGTTTTACAAGAAAAATTGCAAGAAAAAGGAGAAGTAACTATAAAATATACTGTAATAAAAGAAAGTGGACCAGACCATGATAAAGTTTTTACAGTAAAAGTAGAGGAAAATGGAAAAGAATTAGCTACAGGAGAAGGAAAAACAAAAAAACATGCAGAGATGGATGCAGCAAAAAATGCATTAGAAAATATGTAAATTATTTTTAGAATATACAAAGCAATAATATATGATGTTATAGAAAGGAGGGAACATATGAAAAAGGAATACATAATACCAATTTTTGTGCCACATTTGGGATGCCCAAATAACTGTACATTTTGTAACCAAAAAAGAATTAGTGGACAAACAAAAATGGTTACAGCAAAAGATGTGAAAGAAACTATAGATTATTATTTAAAAAATTTTAAAGACGATAACAAATATGTTGAAGTTGCCTTTTTTGGAGGTAGTTTTACAGCAATAGAAAAAGAAAAACAAGAGGAATTATTACAAGCAGCTCAAGAATATATAAAAAATAAAAAAGTAAATAGTATTCGTATATCTACAAGACCAGATTGTATTAATAAAGAAATTTTAAAAAGAATGAAAAAATATCATGTAAAAACCATTGAATTAGGAGTTCAGTCAACTAACAACTATATTTTAAATAGATGCAAAAGAGGTCATACAGGTGAGGATGTAAAAAAAGCATCAAAGCTAATTAGATTACATGGATTTATTTTAGGTCATCAAATGATGATAGGACTTCCAGAAAGCACAAAACAAGACGAAATAAATACTGCAAAAGAATTAATAAAACTAAAACCAAAAATAGTAAGGATTTATCCTGTACTTGTAATAAAAGATACAGAATTAGCAGATGAATTTGAAAACGGTACATATACACCACTTACAGTAGGAC
>CALXQG010000024.1 GCA_944390515.1 uncultured Clostridia bacterium | reverse complement strand
TGAATTTGTAAATTCATTTTTAGATTATTCAATAACAATTTTAAATAAATCTCCTAATTCAGTTAAAGAATATAATTATGATTTAAATATGTTTCTTAAATACATGAAAGTACATTTTAAACTAACTAATGAAACAGATTTTAAAAAGATATATATAAAGGATTTTACACTAGATATGATAAAGAAAATAAAATTAGAAGATATACATTCTTTTCTTTCATACCTTGCATTAAATCAAAATGCAAAACCAGCAACAAGAGCAAGAAAAATATCTACAATAAGAATTTTCTTTTCTTACCTATCTCAAAAAACTCATTTAATAGAAGAAAATCCCGCTCAGAATTTAGAAACTCCTAAACTTGACAAAAGATTGCCTAAATATCTTTCACTAGAAGATAGTAAAAAATTATTGAGCGTAACTGAAAACGAGAATGATGAAAACAAAGAACGAGATTACGCTATAATTACTCTGTTCCTAAATTGTGGCATGCGTTTATCAGAACTTATAGGAATTAATATATCTGATATTGATTTTAATGAAGAAAAATTGAATGTAATAGGTAAAGGAAATAAAGAGCGTACTATATACTTAAATAAATCATGCATAAATGCAATTAAAGAATATCTTAATGTACGTCCTAAAGATAATGTTAAAATTGATGATAAAGCCTCAAATAGAGCGTTATTTTTAAGTAAACGTAGAGAACGTATTAGTAATAGAACAGTTCAATACATTGTAGAAAAAGAATTAAGAAAGGCTGGTTTAGATACAACTAAATATTCAACTCACAAATTAAGGCATACTGCTGCTACCTTGATGTACCAATATGGACAAGTTGATATTCGTGCATTGCAAGAGCTATTAGGACACAAGAGCATATCTACAACAGAAATATATACTCATGTAAGCAATGAACAAGTCAGAAATGCAGTTGAATCAAACCCTTTAGCAAATTTATAAGTAGTAGAAATGGAGAAATACATATGACAAATAAACTTATTAATATAATACTAAATATAATAATTTTTATAATACCTGTACTTGCACTACCTAGAAATGAATCTATCCTATATAATGTTTTAAAAATATCCGCCCTATTAATATGTGGCGCATTTTTAGTTGTTTTGCTAATACTAAAGCGAAAAGAATTAAAATTTGATCTTATAGATAAGACTTTAATTGCATTTTACGTTTTAATAATTGTTAGTACTATATTTTCTGTAAATGTGAAAAAAGCAATTATAGGAGAAGATAATCGATATGAAGGATTATTAGCATTCACAGTTTATTTTATGACATATTATTGTGCTAAATACTTTTTTACATTTAACCAAAATATAAAAAAGTTTGCAATAGCAACAACATTAATCACATCTATTATAGGTATTTTACAATATTATAATATATTTCCAATATATCATATCTTCAACATTCCATATACAGTAGGTTTTGCATGTTCGACTTTTGGAAACAGAAACTTTTTTGGAAGTTTCTTAAGTATTGTTGTTACATTATTTATGGCACTATATATAGTAAAAAAGAAAAAAACATATTTGATTTTAAGTTATATTTCATTCTTTGCTATGCTTGTAACAATGACTAGAAGTGCTTGGACAGGATTAGGTGTTGCATCAATTTTTGGATTAATATATGTTATAAAGAACTTTAATAAAGATATATTAAAAAGAACTATATATTTATGTGCTGGATTTATTATGATATTTATATTTGTTTTATTTCCTCCAAAGTTTATAAAGAATAGCTATTTTAATGTAAATTTATTAAGTGGTCGATTTGAAGAAACTTTTAGTGATTTTAATGATATGTTTGGCCAAAAGGAAGATCAAAATGAAATGGGTTCTGGTAGAATTGAAATATGGAAAAATGTTCTCGAAGTAATAGCTCAATCTCCTTTACTTGGAAGTGGTCCAGATACATTAAAAGATTCTTTAATAATACATAATCCTTTACAAGTAATAGAGAGGGTTAATAGAATTGGAAGTGTAATTGATAAAGCTCATAATGAATATTTACAAATTGCTGCTACAATAGGAATTCCTGCTCTAATAATATATCTAGCTTTTCTAGCACAAATATGTGCAGAACAGAAAAATATGTTTAAGGATAACTCAACTTTTATACTATTAATACCTATTATTTCATATATGGTTCAGGCATTTTTTAATATTAGTACAATTGGTGTTGCTCCAATTTTCTATTTTCTTCTAGGATTAATACAAAATGAAAAATTTAAAGAAAATCTGAAATAAGCTTAAAAGCACGAATGTAACAACTTTCTTCATTCGTGCTTTTCTAAATATAATTTTTATCTTATTCTATTCATAATAATATTGGTTCAATTTGCTCTCTATCTAGCGCTCTTTCTATTGTAGGGATTAAATATTTAAAATCTGCTACAATTGAACGAGGTTTAGTTATTGGATTATCCTGTTTAAATGGAACAAAAAAATAATTATTTCTATTAAGTAATTTTCCTATATTTTCCGCACTACCTGATAATCCATCATTTGTAGATATAGCTAAAACAACAGGATTATTATTTCTTAAGTGTGATTTAGCAGCCATTAGTACTGGAGTATCTGTAATCCCGATTTGCAAGTTTGGCTATAGTATTTCCTGAACAAGGAGCTATTACCATTACATCTGTTAATCCCTTAGGGCCAATGGGCTCTGCACCTTGAATTGTATGAATTATCTCATCTTTTTCTGTTATTTTTTTTACATCATCAATATAATCCTGTGCTTTACCAAATTTAGTATCCAAATTATATGAATTATATGACATTATCGGTAAAATATCTGCTTTCTCTAATTTTATCTTTTTTAATTCTTCAATAACACTCTTAAATGTACAAAAGGAGCCAGTCATTGCAAATCCAATTTTTTTTCCTTCTAATTTCAAAACAACACTTCCCTTCCACAAAATATTATATATGGTAATATTTGAATACCTATTTATATATAATATGCCTTTATGTAAAGTGAAGTGTTTAATAAAATTCTATTTTATTAATAATAAATAAAGCAATAATTTATTTTAAATATGTTTGAAATATATTCTTAACTTTTGGCAATAAATAATGGCTTCCTCCCCTATTTTCTACATTTTCAATCATATTAATTGTTAATAATTGTTGACTATCATCATCTGATACAATAAATGCATTAAACCATCCTAGTTCTTCGCCATCTTCTTCCTTAGAAGATTTTAATTCTGCAGTTCCAGTTTTTCCAGCTATTGTGATTCCAGATATTTTGGCTCCATGTCCTGTTCCATTTGCATTATCAACTACTTGTATCAAGTCATTTTTAATTTCATTCGCAGCATCTTTAGTAAATGCATTCTTTATCCAATATTCAGTTTCATCTGTATATTCAATGCGTGGTTTTATCATATTCCCCTCATTTGTAAAAGAAGAATATATTGAAGCAACATGTAATGGATTAACTAATACTTTTCCTTGACCATAACCAGAATCTGCTAATTGTACTTCTGAAGCAAACTGGTTGTTATCTCCAAATTGTGACTTAGACATTGATATTGGAAATTCTAAACTCTTATCAAATCCAATATTTAATAATTGCTCTGCAAATTTATCTTGACCTATCTTTATAGCAGCTTTAGCAAAATAAATATTGTCTGAATAAATTAGTGCATTTCTTAAATTTGCACTTCCGCCATAAGTTGTAAGTGTTGTAACTTTATAATCTCCCCAGCTTGAATCTTTCTGCCAACTTAATCCACTATTTCCAAAGTTCTCATCTGCAGTAAAACTTTTGCTAGTTAGTCCAATTGCACCAGTGATAGGTTTAAAAGATGACCCAGGGACCCATGTACTCTCATATCTTGCAAACATAGGTGTATTGTTATTAGAATTTAACTCATTCCATTCATCATCTGTAAGTCCAACTACAAATTTATTTGGATTAAAACTTGGTGTACTTACCATTGCTAAAATCTCACCTGTTTTAGGATTCATTGCTATAGAAAATCCATTATCTCCATCAAATTCATTATATATACTTTTTTGTAATTCTATATCTATTGTTGTCTTTATATCTTCCCCATCTTCTATATCAGTTTCTGCAATTGTTTTTATTGTATTCTCATTTTCATCTACTATATAAATTCCACAACCATTTTTTGCTCTTAATCTATCTTCAAAAGCTAATTCTAATCCTGTTTTTCCTATAATACTACTTTCAGTATATCCTTTTCCGCTATATTCTTCTAGTTCTTCACTACTGATTCCTCTTGCATATCCTATTAGATGTGCGGCAACATCTTCATATGGATATTCTCTTATTCCTTCTATATTTGTTGTAGCTAATATTTTTCCGTTTCTGTCTAATATGTCTCCTCTACTTCCATAATTAGAATATACTCTAATTTTATAATTCTCTTCTAAATCAGGGAAAATTAAATTAGAATACCAATTAATATAATATTTATTATCATCTTGTCTATCAAAAGACATTGTATAATCATACGATAAGCTTCCTGCCACAGTATCAAAAGACATTGTATACATTACAGTATAAGTTGATGATTTCTTATCTGCGTTAACATTAATATTACTAATAGATATATTGGTTGCCTCAATTCCTTCATATATATTTTTGTTTCTTGCAACATATGTATCATGATCTACTCTAGATTTTGTAGATTCTGACAATAAAGAATACATTCCTTCATAATCTTTGTTTTGTAAGTATGAAATATATTGATTAAAAACTTCGTCTGGCTGATTCTTGTCCATATTAGAAATAATATACCATGCTGTAATACTAGCAATTAGAATTATAGCTATAATTATTGATACTACTACCCATATTACTTTGTTTCTTTTCTTATTATCCATAAATACTCCTCCATCCCCTATAGAATATAGTTATTTTAAGTAGTTATTTAATTTTAAACTAATTTCATCTAATTTTATATCTAATTTATTTATTAAATCATTTATTGGCTTAATTTTCTTTAAAAGCCTGTAAGCTCCTCTTCTTACTAAATCTATACATAAGCATACAATAAATACTGATAAAACCAAGA
Source organism: uncultured Clostridia bacterium (assembly GCA_944390515.1). Lineage (GTDB taxonomy): Bacteria > Bacillota > Clostridia > TANB77 > CAG-508 > CALXVA01. The sequence goes on along the minus strand of CALXQG010000024.1, from coordinate 11,895 downwards.
ATAATAAATATGGAACTAGTTTCCAAGAATATGCATAATTTCCTATGCCATATGTAGACCATAAAAATTTCAAATTAGTATTTTCATGTATCAAATATATTGAAAATATTGATGGAGATATTAGTGAAATAATCCTTGTAATAACTCCTGATTTTATATTAATTGTTCTAAACTTCATAAATAGCAAAAATGACATGGCAATTCCAAATATACTGCAAAAATCCCTCATTGTTTTTGATATTCTATAGATTATTACTCCTATTTCCATATTCAAATTATTAGCATTTATAATTCGCAAAAAGGTTTTTAAGATTACATATGTAACTATATATATAATTAAAACTAAGAAATATTTAGTTAAATATTTTTCATTTTTATTTACTTCTACATACTTCCTTATATATGCACCTATTGCATACATAAATATTGCAGGTATAAGTAATCCTTCTGTTATTCCATACGGATTGAATATAATCCTTATAACTCCAAATGTAATTGTTAATATAATTAATAAATATTTATATTGATTTTTAGTTAAACTATTTAAAAATTTATTTATTAATGGTGAGAATAGGTATATAACAATATACGCACTGATAAACCAATAATGACTAGTTATAATTGGGAATATAGATTGTATCCAATCTACTTTTAATCCAAGTATTAAACAAATAGTAAATATGGATATTGAATAAAAAATAGTTCTTCCCCATAATAATATAACCTTTTTTATTTTAAAAGTTTTATCAATCAAGTAATACCCTGTAACAAATATAAATAAAGCATTTGCTATTGAGCAGATTCCATCAAGTATTACTACAAGAAACTGATTGAATTCACTAATTACCAAATTTGAATTAGTAATTCCATGTTGCATCGAATGTAATCCTATTACCATAAACATTGCTATAATTCTCAATAATTCTATATTATAATCTCTTTTTGTTTTAATTGAATTCTCCATATTATTTTCCTTTTATTTTTCATATCTTATTAGCAAATTAAGCATTAAATAAAATATTTAATGCTTAATACAATTGTTTATAAATTATTTACTTATTAATTCTTTAGTATCCCTAGCTATCATTAACTCTTCATTTGTAGGAATTACATATACTTTTACCTTAGAATCTGCAGTAGATATTTCGGCTTCTTTACCTCTACAGTTATTCTTTTCATTATCTATTTTTACACCCATAAATTCTAGATATTCACAAATGCCTTTTCTTGCATCTATTCCATTTTCACCAATTCCGCCAGCAAAAGTAATTACATCTACTCCTCCCATTTGAGCAGCTAATTTTCCAATATTACCAGCTACTTGATAATTAAAACTATCTATAGCTAACATAGCTCTTTCATTTCCTTGTTCAGCTGCTGCTTCAATATCTCTATCATCACAGCTAACTCCAGATAATCCTAGCTTTCCAGATTTTTTGTTTAAAATTGTATCTACTTCATCACATGATAAATTCTCATTCTTCATTAAAAATGTAACTATAGATGGATCGATATCTCCAGATCTTGTTCCCATTGGAACACCAGCAAGTGGAGTAAGTCCCATTGTAGTTTCAATTGATTTACCACCTTTAATAGCACATAAACTTGCTCCTTGACCTAAATGGCAAGCAACTATTTTTAAATCTTCTAAAGGCTTATTCATAACTTCTGCAACTCTCTTTGAAACAAATCTGTGAGATGTTCCATGGAAACCATATTTACGTATTCCATATTTTTCATAATATTCATATGGAATAGCATACATATATGCTTTTTTTGGTAAAGTTTGATGGAATGCTGTGTCAAAAACGCCTACCATGGGTACACCTGGTAAAGCTTTTTTACAAGCTTCAATTCCTATAATTCCAGCAGGATTATGAAGAGGTGCAAGTGGAATACATTCCCTAATAGCTTCTACAACTTCATCTGTAATTAATACAGAACCGCTAAATTTTTCTCCTCCATGAACTACTCTATGTCCAACTGCATCAATTTCTTTTAAATCTTTAATAACTCCATATTCTTTGCTTAAAAGTTGATCAATTACAAGTTTAATACCTTGTTCATGATTTTCTACTCTTTCTTCTATTTTATGTTTTTCACCATTTACAGTATGTGTTAGAAAAGAATCTGGTAATCCAATTTTTTCTAAATATCCTTTCGCCATAACATTTTCTGTTTCCATATCAATTAATTGATACTTTAAAGATGAACTTCCACAGTTCAATACTAATACTTTCATTTTATACCTCCTAAAATTTAATAATTATAAAAACAATAATGTTTTTTCTTGTTTTACTGTGCTTGAACAGCAGTAATAGCAACAACTCCAACAATGTCATCACTATTGCATCCTCTTGATAAATCATTTACAGGTCTTGCAATTCCTTGACATAATGGTCCATAAGCTTCTGCTTTTGCTAGTCTTTGAACTAATTTGTATCCAATATTTCCTGCATCTAAATTTGGAAAAATAAGAGTATTTGCTTCTCCTTTTAATGGACTTCCTGGAGCTTTGCTTGCAGAAATCTCTGGAATAATAGCTGCATCCAATTGTAACTCTCCATCACAAATTAAATCTGGCATTTTTTCTTTTAATAATTTTGTTGCTTCTATTACTTTTTCTGTCAATTCCGAATGTGCACTTCCATATGTTGAATATGAAAGCATTGCTACTTTAGATTCTTTTCCAGTTAATTGTTTAAAGCTTTTACTTGAAGAAATAGCTATTTCTGATAATTCATCAGGATTTGGATTTTCTACTAATCCACTATCTCCAAAAATAAATATTCCGTTTTCTCCATACTCACAATTTGGAACAACCATTAAGAAAAATGCTGAAACAAGCTTTGTTCCAGGAGCAGTTTTTAATATTTGAAGTGCAGGTCTTAAAGTATTTGCTGTAGAATGACAAGCACCAGATACTAAGCCATCTGCATCACCTAATTTTACCATCATAGTACCAAAATACATATTATCCTTCATTGTTTCTCTTGCTTTTTCTAGTGTCATTCCCTTTGCCTTTCTTAATTCATAAAAAGCATTTGCATATTCTTCAAATTTATCTGAAGTTTCAGGATTAATAATCTGTATTCCTGATATATCTATATTATTTTCCTTTGCCAATTTATTTGCATCTTCTTCATTTCCTATAAGGATAACATTTGCAAATCCTTGATTTTTAACTTTTTGAGCTGCTTCTAAGACTCTTTTATCTTCACTCTCTGTCAATATAATGTTTTTTATATCTTTTTTTGCTTTTTCTTTTAGTTCATCTATAAATGTCATTAATGTACCTCCTTAAAATAAAAATAACATATATATTATATACGTTATTTAACAAAAGTACAAGTATTTTTTCTATATATTGTAATTTTATTGGTGCGAGTAATGGGACTTGAACCCATACGCTATAAAAGCACACGCCCCTCAAACGTGCCTGTCTACCAGTTCCAGCATACTCGCAAATTTAATATAATTATACTAGAAAAATTTTAATAAATCTAGCCTTATTTTATATAATTTGTATAAATTTGTAAAAAAATGAAAAAAATTTATCTTATCGACAAGAAACGACAAACTTTTCTTTAACAACATGCTATACTATAAACACTAGGAGAGTGATGTTTTATGAGAAATGCTACGTTATTAAGATTAAAACATACCGCCAAATTAGAAAAACTTATAATCGAAGGTGCACCATATAGTATGATATTACATGAAAGTAGATTAGTAGATAAATATCTTACTATAGAAATGCAAGATAAGTTACTAGAAGATAGAAAGTTGTTCTAAAATTTACAAAAGATTTTTAACTTTTCTTTTTTATACATACACTATAGTCAAAACATCTCATAATATATTATGAGGTGTTTTTATGGGTTATTCTGACAGAGAATTATTGGCAAGATTGATTCAATGCGAAGCTGGTGGTGAAGGTGACAATGGAATGAAGGCTGTAGCTACAGTCATTATAAATAGGCTAAACTCTACTGTTGGAGAATATTCGAGAATATCCCAAGGAGGAAATTTAAGAAATATAATATTTCAGGAAGGTCAGTTTGACTGTGCTAGAGAAACAATTAAAGGTAATTATAATTCACAAAATATATATAATATGAATCCAACTGAAATCCATTATAATATTGCAGATTGGGCACTTTCGGGAAATAAACTAAATGAAATAGGTGAATGCCTATGGTACTTAAATCCTTTCAGTCCAACTTGTGGAAGTACTTTTCCCTACAATGGCTCTGGAACATTTCATACTAGATTAGGAGATCATTGTTTTTATAGACCTACAACAAATTATGCAAATACATGATTTATCTAGATAATCAAAGGTTTATAGGTTCCTTTATTAAAACCTAAATATATATTTATACAAGGAGCATAAATGTCTGAAATTGATAAAAAAACTGAAACAAATGAAAATAGAAATGTAAATATAAACCAGAATTCTCCTGAAATTCTTACTAATAATATTTACACTCCTGCTTTTTTAAGAGAAAATATTGGCAAACTTATGAGAGTAGAATTCTTAATAGGAACAAACAATTTAGTTGATAGAACTGGAATCCTAATAGACGTAGGTGCAAGTTATATCTTACTCAGAGCCCTAGAAAGTGATATTGTAACTTATTGTGATATATATTCAATAAAATTTATAACTATTTCTAATTTACCATATAATATGCTATTTGGATTTAATAATACAAATAATAATTTTGTTCCAAATACTCAACCTATTCAATCAGATAATTATAGATATTATTAAATTTATCAAGTTCTTTTTTATTGCCTCCCTCCTACTGTTTATGTTACAATATGATTATGGAGGCAATTATGGAACTTACATATATAGTAAAAAATAATGTTTATACTACTGTAAAAGAAGTACTTAAAGCATATTTCAGAATTTCTGATAGACTTTTATTAAAACTAAAAAGAAATAAAAAAATTCTACTAAATGAAAAACTCGTATCTGTTAACAAAACAATTCAGATTAATGATACAATTAGAGTTGTTTTTGATATTGATGAGGATAATTCTAATATAGTTCCTACTAAAATGGAACTTGAAATCATATATGAAGATGAAGCTTATTTGGTAATAAATAAGCCATCTGGAATCCCAATTCATCCTTCAATGGAACATTATACTGATAGTTTATCAAATGGAGTAAAATATTATTTTGATACGATAAATTTAAAGAAAAAAATAAGACCTGTTAATCGCCTAGATAAAGATACTTCAGGTTTAGTTATATTTGCCAAAAATGAATATATTCAGGAATGTTTAATAAGACAGATGAAAGAAAATTTATTTTATAAAGAATATATAGCTATTTGTGAGGGCAAATTTGAAATTGAAAAAGGAAATGTAAATAAGCCAATTGCTAGAAAGGAAAATAGTATAATAGAGAGATGTGTTTGTGATAATGGAGATTATGCATTGACTGAATATGAAGTTTTAAGATATGATGAAATTAAAAATTACTCTGTGGTTAGATGTATTTTAAAAACTGGTCGCACCCATCAAATTAGAGTTCATATGCAGTACATAGGTCACCCCATTTTAGGAGATACTCTGTATGGTCATCCTTCTAATTTTATAAATAGACAAGCTTTACATTCATATAAAATTAGCTTTATTCATCCTACTATGAATAAAAAAGTTACTTATACCTCTAAACTTTTTGATGATATGGAATCACTTTATTTAACATAATTTGATTTTTATGTTAAATTGTGCTATAATATATTTAGATTCTAATCGTTGAACCTATGTCGAAAATTCAAAGGAGGTTAAAACTTTATGACACGGACTCAATTAGAAAAGGAACAATATACACATCAGGAGTTTGTTGAAGCTATTTACGATTTAGTCAAAAAGCAGATGGATGATGGAATCACCATTAAACGTCTAAAGGTGACTGATGTCAGTTTGGAATGTTGGCGCGCTGTTGCTTTTACAGAAACTTCAAGCGAAGACTATTCCTTATGGTCAGCAGAATTTAAGTTTGATGACCTTAAGAAACATTCAGATTCAGATTTTATAGTCCAAGATTGCTCTCGTGTAATAAGGACATATGAATTACCTGAGCGCCAAAATTACATTGAACTTCAAGGTCTTTCTCCAACTGAAGCAAACGCTGAGTGTTTCAAATTTTTTCTTACGATAAGAACATTTGAACAAAAACGTCAATTGAAAAAACTACAGAAATCGCAGTCTGGTGTGTAATTTTCCAAAGAAAAAAACAACAGCAATTCTGTCGTTTTTTTCTTTTTTAATACCCTATTTTTTTATATATTTTTTGCTTTATTGTAAGTATTATCGTGCTTATTATTGCAAAAATAATAAATATTCCTAATTCTCTTGTGTTAATACTAGTAATCTGTAACAGATTTCTAAATAAATATACTGCTGTAAAAAATCCTACAAATGTTGTACTAAATAAAAATGCATGAAGTTTGTTAAATGGTATACATACCTCAAGAACTGCCAAAATACTAACAAATCCTATTACTAAATACATTATTGTTACTAATGGTCCTTGGGCAATATTTAAAACTGGTGCCATAAAAGTTAAAAATATAATATTAATCATTATTACAAATGCAAAAGGTGCTGCATTTCGTAAAACTGTATGTAAAAATACTCCTTTTACAGGTTTGCTATTTGCTTCAAAAGATATAAACAAAGATGTATATGCTTCAATTGCTAAATCAATTAAAGTAATTTGTATTGGTATAAATGGAAATGCTGTATTTGTTAATATACAGAATAGCGACAATAAAACTGAATATATTGTTTTTATAAAGAATATTCTTGCTACATTTGTAAGATTATTTACTACTCTTCTGCCTTCCATTAGAACATCTTTTAATACACTAAAATCTTCGTTTAATAATACAATTTGTGACACTTGTTTTGCTGCATCATTTGCTTCAGGAAGTGTTATACTACAATCGGCTTCTCTTAATGCTATGACATCATTTACTCCATCTCCTGTCATTGCAACTTGGTGTCCTTTAGATTGAAGTGCCTTAACTATGATACTTTTTTGATGTGGTAATACTCTCGCAAAAATACTATATTTGTCCACTATGTCTACTATTTCAGCATCAGAATTCAATGTTGACAAATCAATATATGAATTATACTCTTCTAATCCCGCTCTTTTTGCGATAGTAGAAACTGTTACAGGATTATCCCCAGATATAATTTTTATATCTACTTCCTGTGTTTTAAAATATCCTAACATTTCTTTTGCATTTTTTCTAAGAGGATCTGCAAGTATAATAGATGCAATTACTTTTAAGTTTGGCAACTCTTCTGCTTCTATATTTTCCTGTGTGTATGCAACACATAATGCTCTCTTTCCATCTTTTTGTGCTTTTATGACAATATCAGGTAATTCTATTCCAGCTTTATTTGTAAGTCTTTCCGGTGCGCCCACAATTATAGTGCCAATATTTTTAAATGTTACACTACTCCATTTTCTTTCAGATGAAAAAGATATATCACTTATTTTTTCATATTTACTTTCACCAGAAAAATGATTTTTTAATGCAATGAAAGTAGCATTACTATCATCTGTAGTTTTTACATATGAAGCCATGATATTTTCTATAGAATCAGGCAAAATATCTTCATTGTATTTTTCTATATCAACAACTTTCATCTTACCTTCTGTTATTGTTCCTGTTTTATCCAAACATAAAGTATCTACATGAGCTAAGGTCTCAACGCTATACAAATCTTGAACTAAAACTTGCTTTTTAGCAAGCTTTATTACACCAGATTCTAAAGCAATACTTGTTAAAAGTACAAAACCTTTTGGTAACATTCCTAATAGTGCAGCAGCTGTTCCAATGACAGCTTGTTGTAAATTAATTTCTCTAAATACATATGCCTGTACAAATAATATTACTCCAACAGGTATAATAACAAAACTTGTAAAATTTGTAACTTTTTTCATAGAATTCAATAATTCTGAATTAACTTGTTTATGTCTTTTTGTTGCATTAATAATTTGATTTGCAAAATTATCGTCTCCTACTTTTTCTATTCTGGCATAGCATTTTCCACTAACAACATAGCTTCCAGATAATAATTTGTCATTTTGTCGTTTTAATATGGTATCTGATTCACCTGTAAGCAATGATTCATTTACTTCTATTTCTCCTTCAATGACACATGCATCTGAAGGTATTTGATCTCCTTGCGCTAACAAGATAACATCATCTAAAACTATTTCGTGAATTTGTACCTCTTCTTCCATACCATTTCTAATTACTTTTGACTTTGCAGCTGTCATAATAGATAATTTTTTAATCAAATTTTTTCCATGTATTTCCTGTATAATGCCAATTAGTATATTTATAATAATTATTAATATAAATATCATATTTGTATAAGCATGAACACAGGCAAGTGCTATAGCAATTATGAAATTAAATAAATTAAATAATGTACATATGTTATCTCTTGCTATTTCCCAATTAGACTTTAAATTATTAGTGTTAGAAACATTTACTTGTCCGTTTTCAATTCTTTTATTAACTTCTTCAGTTGTTAATCCTTTTAAATTCTCCATAATCTTTTCCTTTTATTATATTTATAATCAATTTTTTGAAATTTTTACATTATAAAATGATTATATAAGAAAAATAATGCAATAAACATTTGTTATTATATTATTAACCTAATATTTTGACAAGCTTTTTTATATAAAAAACTTATTTTTTTTGAAATTTTACTAGACTTTTTCTTGGTTTTTGTGTATGATTATATAGTACATATGAAAAATAGTTTATGGAGGAATTTTTATGGTAAAAAAATGTTTTATAATTTTATTATTAATTTTATTATTTAGCACAATTACTGTTTTAGCAACAGATATAGACATGGACTTGCCTACTGAAACAGAAAATAATAGTGAAGATGCAAATTTAGTTGATGGAAATGCTACAACTGATTCTAACGAAGTTCAAAATATACAAGATACTTTGGACACATTAACACCTCAAGATGATATTGGTGGAGATGCAACTCCTTCTAGTGTTACTAGTATAGCACAAGAAAATATGAGTTTTTCAAACATATTAAATATTTTAATAATAACTGTTGGAGTAATATTAATTCTTCTTGCTATTGCAATATTAATTAGATTAAAATCATAATTTTAAAAATTTTTTATGGACGTCAAAATTTTATATTTTGTTAACGTCCTATTTTTTATTTATTTTTTGAATAATTTATAAAAAATTAGAAATAATATAAATAGAGAATTTTTAAAATAATGTAAAATCTCTTCTCTTCTATTTCTATAGAAATATATTTTTAAGGAGGTTAAAATGAAAAAGAAATTTTTAGTATTTTTTGTTGCTACTATATTATTTCTTTCTGTTGCACTATCTGCATATGCTATGGATAATGTTACTAATGGTGTAAGAAACTTTGTTGGTGGAACTGAGAATGTAGTAGAAAATGCTGGAAATGGTATTGCTAATGGAATAAAAAGTGGATTAAATACTGTTAGTGGCGGAACACAAAATATTGTATCTGATGTTAAAAATGGTATGGAGAATGCCGGAAATTCTATGGTTTCTACAACAGATACCAATAACAATGGCTATACAGCAACTAGGACAGCTACAGATGATGTAAAAATTGCAGGAATGACAACTAATGCGTGGTCATGGATAATAATAGGAATAACAGCAGCAGCAATTATTTTATTAGTTTGGTCATATATTAAACAAAAAAATAGAGATGATATTTATATTGACTCTGACAAAATGTAATATTATTGCAGGATACGTTTTCATTGTATTCTGCATTTTCTTATAAAATATTTTTGTTTTCTATTAATTTTTTCTAAAAAAAATGATATAATGCATAATATATTTAAGGAGGTCAATATGAGTAAAAAAGTCATTGCAAATAATCCTACTGCTAGACATAATTATACAATTGAAAATACATATGAAGCTGGAATAGTTTTAACTGGAACTGAAATAAAATCTATACGAAATGGAAAAGTTAATCTTAAAGATAGCTATGCTAATATTAAAAATGGAGAAGTATTTATATATGGTATGCATATAAGCCCATATGAACACGGAAATATATACAATAAAGATCCTTTAAGAACTAGAAAATTGCTTTTAACTAGACATGAAATAAATAAATTAACTGGTATGATTAAGCAAAAAGGCCTTAGCCTGGTCCCTATTTCTCTATATTTTAGTGGTAATTTTTTAAAGATTGAATTAGGAATCGGGAAGGGCAAGAAATTATATGATAAAAGGCAAGATATTGCAAAAAGAGATGCTGAAATACGTATAAAAAAACAAATGAGCATGAAAAAATAGAATAATTGGAAACGAGCTTAGTTTGTATTATACTATAAAATAGAGTACAAACTAAGCTCGTTTCCAATTGTCTAGGCTTTATTGCTTGAACCAAACACATCTCTTATTTTATGTTCTACTGTTTCTTTTATAAGTTCTCTTGCTGGTGTTAAGTATGCTCTTGGGTCAAATTTAGATGGTTCTTCACTAAATACTTTCCTAATTGCTGCTGTCATGGCCAATCTCAAATCGGTATCAACATTTATTTTAGATACTCCTGAAATACTAGCCTCGTGTAATATTTCATCAGGTACTCCCTTTGCTCCTGGTATATTTCCTCCATATTTATTACACATTTCTACAAGCTCTGGTATAACAGTTGATGCTCCATGTAGAACAATTGGTGTATTTGGAATTTTGCTTTTTATTTCTTGCAATATATCAAATCTTAATTTAGCCTCTCCTTTAAACTTGTAAGCTCCATGGCTTGTTCCTATAGCAATTGCTAAAGAATCGCAACCAGTTCTTTCTACAAATTCTTTTGCTTGGTCTGGGTCTGTATACATTGCATCTGCTGAAGATACATTAACATCATCTTCTATTCCTGCTAGTTTTCCAAGTTCTGCCTCTACCACAACACCTTTAGAATGTGCATATTCTACAACTTTTTTTGTTAATGCTACATTTTCTTCAAAATCATATTTTGAACCATCTATCATAACTGATGTAAATCCATTATCCACACACATTTTACATGTTTCAAAGTCCGGTCCATGGTCTAAGTGTAGTGCAAGTGGTATATCATTTTCTGCTAAAGCAGCTTCTATCATTTTTGTTAAGAAACCTATTCTAGCATATTTTATCGCACTTGATGATGCTTGTAATATTACTGGTGAGTTTTGACTTGCTGCTGCATCCACTATTCCTTGAATTATTTCCATATTATTTACATTAAATGCTCCTATTGCAAATTTTTCTTTCATCGATTTTTCAAACATATCTTTAGTCGTTACTAATGGCATAAAAAATTCCTCCTTTAAAATTTATATTCACATTATATATCAACTTTCTTTATTATTCAAGTTATTATTTTTTATCTGATAATATTTTTTGAAAATGCCTACTGGAAAACCAGTAGGCAAAAAGGGTCTAACGCAATATGATTCTATAATTAATTGGCTTGTATGAAATTCTGTTGTTCTCTAAAAGCTTTATCTCTTCTGGCCCAAGCCGACGCACAATTGTAGTTTTTCCTATTTTTTTGGCATTGTGAAGAGCCTTTAAAAGTGGAGATTTGATTTTCTGTATATCGTGAAAAGTCCTAGTTCTTATCTTGCAAACACATGGGATAACAGTAAAAATATAACTCAACTCCTCTTTTATGCCTAAAGAGAGCTTACAAGTTACTTCTGGAACTCCTTTCCGTTTTAGTTCCAACAATTTTTTCTTGGATTTAGATAGGGTAAAATAATTCTCTGACATATTTTACCAACTAAATTTTATATATTTGAGGAATTACTGTTGTAAGTAATTC
>CALXQG010000023.1 GCA_944390515.1 uncultured Clostridia bacterium | reverse complement strand
TCCATTGTCTCCAAAAGCCATGTTTATCGTTACTGTTGCTAAAATTATTAGTATTACTATTGTTATTACTAATGCTACAAGAGTTATACCTTTTTGACTTCCTATTGTTTTACTTCTCTGTCTTTTTACTTCTGTTTCTTTTTTGTTTTTCATAATCTCTTTTCCTCCCTTTCTTTTTCATTCTCTAATGTGTTTTTTGAAATTCTTTGATTTTTTGCTCTATTTTTATTTTATTATTTAATCTCACTTCTTTCTTTTTATTCCTTTTTTGTTTATTTCATTCTTTATTTTTTACTTGTGTCTCTTTGTTATGATTTCTAAAAAAAAGAATAGACTTATTTTTCTAATTTATAAATATTTTTCTATTTACTGATATTTTTAGTCTATCCTTTTTTTATATTTTTATTTATTTTCTTTCTCATAACAATCTTTCTCCTTTGGTTTTTAATTTACACTTTTGTTTGTAAATATTTTACTTGCAAATACTTCTTCAAAACTTTTTAGTACTAAAATATTTTCTATTTCTCATACCTTTGTTTCAAAGAACTTCTACAAATTATTTTTTATTTTAGTACTTTTTCGTTTTGTACTAACAGTGTAACTTTATTTTACACTATTAGTATTTTTTTGACAAGTACTTTTTTTAATTTTTGACGAGCAAATTTTTGTTGCATTTCAAGTGAAACTTTAGGTTTTTATTTTAGTATTCTGATTATTATTCTTCCATTAACCAATCAATGATATTTTTATGGATTATTCCTCCTTGTGAAAAATTTGTTTTATCAAGTGAAAGCAAATATTTAGGATAATTATCTTCTACTTCTTTAAATGCTCCAAACTCTCTTTCTCTTACTTTCTCACTTTCTAATAGATATGTTACTTGAATATATATTTTTTCATCTGGTTTTGTTGCAATAAAATCGATTTCTCCTCCTTTTGTTTTACCTATATAGACATCATATCCTCTTTCTAGCAATTCATTAAATACGACATTTTCTAAAGCAAAACTTTTATTTATTTCAAAATTATTATTTTTTATTTGAGCAATTCCCAAATCTGTCATGTAATATTTATTCAAAGTTTTTAAAATAGCTTTTCCATGAATATCATATCTGTATATTTTTTTCATCATCAATGCTTTGCATAGCGCATCTAAATAAATATATAAAGTTTCAGTAGATATTGACTTTCCTTCACTCTTTAGAAAATTAATAACATTTTCTGCTGAAAATTGACGTCCTGTAGTATCTACTATATATTGTAATAGTAAATCAAACAGGATTGTATCTTTCAAGCCTAATCTTTCTACAACATCTCTCAATATTATTGAATCAAATACGCTATGAAGATAGTCTTTTATGTTATTTTCATCTGTAAATTGAGTTCTATTAGGAAGTCCTCCCCATTTTACAAAATTCCAAAAAGTTTCTTCACTCTTTCCATCCTTCTCTGTTAGTTCTATAAATTCTTTATATGATAATGGATAAATATTAAACAATACATATCTTCCAGATAAAACAGTAGATAATTCATTTGATAGCAGTTTACTATTTGAACCTGTAATAAATATGCTAATATTTTCTATAGATGCTCGTAAAGAATTTACTACATCTTCAAATTTATTTACTCTTTGAATTTCGTCTAAAAATATATAATATTTTTTATCATCTACTATTCTATCTTTTATATATTGATTTAGCTTTTTATAATCTTGAAGTTCTTCGTATTCTATAAGTTCAAAGTTAATATAAATAATATGATTTTGTTCTGTACCTTTTTGGCGTATTTCGTCCATTATCTGTTTCAATATTACAGATTTACCACATCTTCTAATTCCTACTAGAATTTTTATAAGGTCACTATCATAAAATCCTCTAATTCTTGACAAATATATTTCTCTTTTTAACATTTTCATCACCTATATTTATTATAGTACTATTATTTAATTTTGTCAATTTATTTCGTTATTAAGAATTTAATTTTAATTTTATGTAAAATATTTCGATAACCAGAAATATTTTTAGGTTTTTTATAACTTTTTTTGTGTTTGTAATCAAAATGTAATATTGCTGTAATATTTGGCGCGAAAAGACCTGTCCCTGACGCGCCATCTTAAAACAATTACATTATTTTTCTTCTTACATATTCATATACCATGATACTTGTTGCAACAGATGCATTAAGGCTCTCTGTTTTTCCAAGCATTGGTATTTTTACTTTTTCGTCTGCAATTTCTTGTACTTCTCTAGAGACTCCATTTGCTTCATTTCCAATAACAATAACCTTCTTATTATAATCTACACTATAAATGCTATTGTTTGTATCTAAAGCTGTTACCATCACTTTAAAATCATTTTGTTTAATTTCTTTTAAAGTTTTTCTTAAATCTTCAACTTCTATAATATTAACTCTAAATATTGCACCCATTGTAGAGCGCACTACTTTAGGGTTATAGCTATCTGCACATTTTTTTGATAATATTATTTGATTTAGATTTGCACTATCAACAGTTCTTAATATCGTTCCTAGATTTCCTGGATCTTGAATATCATCTAGTGTAATTATTATATCTTGAGAATAATCTATTTGATTATTTTTATTATTTTTTTCAATTACAGCTAGTATACCTTGTGGCGCTTTTACATCTGTTATAGAATTAAAAACTGTTTCTGCTACATATTGCACATTATATTTTGCTATTTCATATAAAATTTCTTTGTCAATTTCTCCACTATTGATACAATCTTCACATACTATTATTTGTTTGATTTTTGCGTTTTCATTTATTGCTTCTTTTATTAATTTTATTCCTTCTATTAAATAGCAGTTTTCTATATCTCTGTATTTCTTTTCTTTTAGTTTTCTTATGCTTTTTATAATTTCGTTATCTTTACTTGAAATTACCTGCATATTGATTTAATCCTCCTTCTTTATAAAAGAACTTGGACAAAACAAGCCCGTCCCCAATTGTCCTAGAAATTCTTTTATTTTTGATATAAGTTCTTCATCTGATAATTTATTAATTCTTAATGTTACATATGGTTCTATTCCTGTCGAAAATTTAATATCATATCCGTATTTTTTTATTAGTATGTCCACTATTTCAGGATTATATTTATTTTTATCAAAATAAAATACTAAATTTTGTGCATTTGTAAGCATATTATTTTTTTCTGCTATTTTAATAATTCCTACTTTTCTACACATTTCTTTTATTCTTGCTACTTCTATTAGGTTCTCTAATTCTTTTGGCATTACTCCATATCTATCTATTATTTCGTCTATCACATTTTGTATGTCTTCTTCTGTTCTGCATAATGCTATATTTTGATAAATTTCTATTTTTTGGCTACTATTATCTATATACTCATCTGGTATATAACTTGATATATTTATATCTATTTGTATTTCTTGCTCTTCTTCTATTTCTATGCCTTGCATTTCTTTTACAACTTGGTCTAATAAATTGCAATAAGTGTCATATCCTACTTGTTCCATATGTCCATGTTGTATTTCTCCAAGTAAACTTCCTGCTCCACGTATTTCTAAATCTCTCATTGCTATTTTAAATCCTGAACCGAATTCTGTAAATTCACGTATTGCCTTAAGTCTTTTATCTGCAACTTCTGATAGTAGTTTATCTCTTTTATATGTTATATATGCATATGCTTGTTTATCGCTTCTTCCTACTCTTCCTCTAATTTGATATAGCTGTGCTAAACCTAGTCTATCTGCATTTTCTACAATTATAGTGTTTGCATTTGGTATATCTATTCCTGATTCTAATATTGTTGTACATACTAAAACATTTATCTCTCCATTGATAAATCTTTCCATTATATCTTCTATTTCTCTTCCTGTCATTTTACCATGTGCAAATTCTACTTTTGCTTCACTAACTAGTTCTTCTACCTCTAATGCTTTTTTAGCAATATTTTCTACATTGTTGTATAAGTAAAATACCTGTCCTCCTCTTTCAAGTTCTTTTGTTATTGCTTCTTTTACTACTTCTTTGTCATATTCTAATACATATGTCTGAACAGGTCTTCTATTTTGTGGTGGTTCATATATTACCGACATATCTCTAACTCCTAAAATTGACATATGCAAAGTTCTAGGAATTGGTGTTGCAGTCATTGTTAATACATCAACACTTGTCTTCAATTTCTTTATTTTTTCTTTGTCTTTTACTCCAAATCTATGTTCTTCATCAATTATGAGTAAACCTAAGTCTTTAAATTCTACATCTTGACTTAGTAATCTATGTGTTCCGATTATAACATCTATTTCTCCTAACTTTAATTTTTTCACAATTTCATTTTGCTCTTTTTTGCTTTTAAATCTATTCAATAGTTCTACATTTATAGCAAACTCTTCCATTCTTTTTTTAAAGCCTTCATATTGTTGATTTGCAAGTACAGTAGTTGGCACTAAGTATGCTACTTGTTTATGGTCAATTACTGCTTTAAATGCTGCTCTTATTGCTACTTCTGTTTTGCCATAACCAACATCTCCACATAGTAATCTATCCATAGGTCTTGGTGCTTCCATATCTTTTTTTACCTCTTCTATGCATCTTAACTGGTCTTCTGTTTCTTGATATGGGAATTTTTCTTCAAATTGTGATTGCCAATCTGTGTCTTTTGAAAATGCATATCCTTTTATTTTCTGTCTTTTTGCATATAACTCTATTAAATCTTTTGCCACTTCTCTCAAGTTGTTTTTTACTTTATTTTTAGTATTAGTCCATTCTTTGCTTCCTAATCTATTTAGTTTTGGTGCAGTATCTCCTCCGCCAATATATTTACGAACATTGTCTAAATTATTAGTTGGAACATACAACATATCATCATTTTTATACTTTATTTTTATATAATCTTTTATTACTCCTTCTGTCTCTATTGTATTAACTCCAACAAATTGACCTATTCCATGTGTTCTATGAACTACAAAATCTCCTTGCTTTAAATCAGCAAATACAATTTTTTCTCCTTGTTTAAAAGTAGAACTTGTTTTTTTCTTTTTTATTTCTCCTCCAAGTCCATCTGACATATTGATAACTATTAAGTTTAAATCATAACTTTCAAATCCAGAAGAAAGCCCTCCTAATGATAGTATAACAAAATTTGTTTCATCTTCTAGCACATTGTTTTTTGCATTATTAATAATTTTTGTGTCTATTTCATTTTCTTTAAGAAGTTTTTCTACTTTTTCTTCATTTTCTCTATTTCCAGTAAGTATTACTACTTGCTTTTTGTTTGAAATCCAATTTTTTATTTCAGACAATACTATTTCTATTTCACTTTTGAAAAAATTAATCTGTCTATAGTTAAATTCAAACTTGTTTATATTGCTACTATTATTTTCCTCTAAATATATAGTTTGTTTTTCACTATATATTTCATTCCATTCTTCTTTTCTAAAATCACTAATATTTTTAATTGCTTCTGGAACAAACCTCTCTTTTTCTGTAAGTGATTTTATAAGATTATTGTTTTCAATTACTATGTTCTCTATTCTTTGATTTATTTTTAAATTTTCATCTATTAATAGTAAACAATCCTTTTGTAAGTAATCTAGAAATGTTTCTTTCTTTCCATAAAATTGATTGAAGTATTTATCTACTTTACTTATATATTCTCCATTTTGAATTGTTTCTATATCTGTCTCAATATTTTGTACACTTTTATTTGCACTGTTATTAGTAAGTCTTTCAAATTTTAATGTATTTATATTTTTTAAATATTTTTCTTTGATTCCTAGTATAACTTTCTCTGCTATTTTAGAGTATTCAGGTATTATATTTTCTTGTATATCATAATCTAACAAATATTCATGTGCTGGTAAAATATCTATACGATCTGTCATTTCTGTTGTTCTTTGTGATGAAATACTAAAATATCTAATTGAATCTACTTCATCTCCCCAGAATTCTATTCTTACACCTATTTTTTGTGATAATCCAATATCAACAATACCACCTCTAATGCTAAATTGACCTCTATTTTCTACCATATCATTTCTTTCATATCCCATTAAAAGTAGTAATTGTTTTAAATTTTGCAAATTCTTTTTTCCATTAAATTTATCATTTTCAAATGTACTTCCAACTTTAAATTTTAATACATTTTTATATAATGCATCTTTTGGAATAATATTTTGCATTAATGCTTCTATTGTAGTAACAACAATTTTAATATCTTTTTGATATATTTTATTTAATACTTCTATTCTTTCATATGGTAAATCTTTGCTTTCAGAAATATAGTCATATGATGCTATTTCTCTTTTTCCAAAATAGTCAACCTTTTCTTCATAGAATTTTAAATCTTGGATTATTTTTTTTGCTTGTAATTCATTGTATGTTACAATGCAAATTGGTCTTTTTACTTTATCTAATATAGATGCTATAATATGTGATTTTCCAACGAATTCTAACCCCGATATATTTATCGGGGTTTGTTTCTTTTCAATTTGTTCTATAAGTTCTTCAAATTTTTTCGTTCTTTGAAGCTTTTGTATAAGTATATTTTTCACTCTAGTACATCCTTTCTTATGGTATCTTACTAGCAATATCTTATAGGTTTATATTTTTCTAAAGTTTATTCACTTATACATTATTTTGTAATTGAAATAATTTTGTATTTCATAACACCTGCTGGTGCTTGTGCTTCTACTACTTGACCTTTTTTAGCTCCCATTAAAGCTGCTCCAATTGGAGATTCATTTGATATTTTGTTTTGAGCTAAATCAACTTCTGTAGAACCAACTATAGTATAAGACTCTTCTTCATTAAATTCCATATCAAGAACTTTTACTGTATTTCCTACTTGTACTGTTTTTGTATCTATTTCTGATTCGTCTATGATTTTTGCGTATCTCAATTTATTTTCTAATTCAGCAATTTTTGTTTCATTTGCAGCTTGAGCATTTTTTGCTTCATCATATTCCGAATTTTCTGATAAATCTCCAAATCCTAAAGCTATCTTTATTCTTTCTGCTATTTCAGCTCTTTTTTCTGTTGTCAAATACTCTAATTCTTTTTCAAGATTATCATAACCTTGTTGAGTTAATAAAACTTCTTTTTCCATTTTTGTCTCCCTCCTTTTGATAAAAGAAAATCGTTGTTCCATGCGGTAAAATTTCTTAAATTTCTACACACTCAAACAACTTGATATATATTAAACTAATTTCTAAATTTTGTCAAGTGTTTTAAATTTATTTTTCTATTACCCCATTATTACCTATAATGCTTTTTACTGTCACTTCATCTCTTGCTATTTTATTGTAAATACTCTCTATGTTTTCTCCAGTTGTTTCTGATAGTAATATACTTTCATATAATTTTATAATATCAAAATTATTTCCTATTTGCTCAAACCTTTCTTCTAATTCATCTGGAACATTTATTTCAAAATAATTTACATTAATTCCATCATATCCTGGATTATCATATTTAATAAATTCTTGTATATTAATTATTATTGCTTCTCTATTTATTCTATATTTTTCTAGTTCCTCCTTTTTTAAATTTATGTTTAAAATATATTTTGCTCTTTTCAAGGCTTTCCTTTTATTGTTTGATACAGAGATTAATATATCATCATTATTAATTAAATTATCTTGTATGTTTTTTAGTCTTTCTATATCATTAGTAACCACATTAGTCATTCTATAATTTTCTATAAATCTTTTTAGAAAATTCAAATTCAATTTATTGTCTTTCTTAAAAACAATATATATATCTTGTTCTGTCATTTTCTTTTTTTGTTTTTCAATAATATATTTTAATATATCAAATTCCATAAACTCCATTAATTTTTTCCCATTTAATATTTGTATGTTTATATTGTCTCCTAAATTTAATAGTTCACAAACTTCTTCCTTAAAATCTCCTTCTAATTCTTTAGAAAATACAATAGCACCTATATTAAGTTTTAGTATTTTCTTTGCTAATTTCTTTTTTATTCTTTTATTTTTCTTATCATTTATTGATATTATATAGTTGTTATCAACCCCTCTAATCTCCAATCCTTTAAAAAATCCATTGTTAATTTTTTCTTCTTTTATATATGCTACAATCATAAAAAACCTCCAAAATATATTGAAAAGACCTTGTCTTAAATTATATTTTAGAGGTTTTAAATTTATTCTTTTTATCTAGAATTTTATTCTACTCCTAATTTTTCAGAAATTAAATTCCAAATACTATCAGGCTCTCTATCCTTTTCCCAATATGCAGCTCCTGCCAAATTATATTCTTGTATTAAATATAATTTAGCTTCAATAGATTTTTCATCTTCTATCCAAATTTTATTATTGATTCCATCTTTTTGATATTCTACATAATATTGTTTTAAATCTTCATCCCAAATTTTGTTTGTTCCATCAGGAATTATTGTATTTATATTCTTCATATCTACTGCTGGATTATCTATCAGTTTTCCAGCTTGTTCTTCCCATACTCTAGTAAAAAAAGGTACTCCTAATATTATTTTATCTGCCGATACTCCCTCTTGTCCTAAAAATTTCTCTATATTTGCTTTTACCCAATTATATCCAGCTGTTGTTCCTGGTATAGTTGATGACTCTCCATATTGGTCATATGCCATAAATACAATGTAGTCTGCTACTTTTCCAATCACATATCTATCATAGCACAAAGACCATTCTTCGCTTCCATCAGGTGCCGTAACATCAACTGAAAGTACCGCTCCTATTTCTTTTAGACGTGGTTTTAGTTCTATTATAAATCTTGAAAACATATCTTTATCTTCATCATGCATATATTCAAAATCTATATTAATTCCATCTAAATCATATTTTAATACTATGCTTACTATATTATTAATTAAATCTTGTCTTAGATTGTAGTCATTCATTATTTCAGATGTTGTTTGTATGTATGAACTATTTGAAATACTAGGCCAAATTTTATATCCATTGGATTTAGCCCATTGTATATATTTTAATCCTTCTTCTCTAACGTTATCTTGAATTTTTCCTTTTCCTTCATCAACTAATGTAAAAAATGTTGGACTAACTACATTTATACCTTTTATGCTTGTACCTGTTCTATCTGGTGCAGAAGATTTCTCATAGTAATAGTCCCATACCATACTAACTTTTCCTTCTATTTGTTTCTTTGTTTCCATTTTTTCTCTTACTGTAAGACTATTTACTATATTGTTTTCTTTTACATATCCTAATTTTCCTGCATCTGTTCTTATTTCTACCCATCCATTTACAACATTATTCTGTGATTCATCATTTTGAACTACAGTTACAGTCTCTTTTGCCTCTACTATATCCACATTTCTTGAAAACACTGTTGGATATGCTTTTACATTGCTTTTATCTTTTATATCTGCTATTACATATTTTCTATCTTTTGAATCTACAGTAATTGTATTACTTGATTCTATATAATTTATTTCTACATTATATATGTCTTTCAAGCTTGAAAATGGTAAATATTTAGTATCATTTTCTTTTATAACTGTACCTGAAATCTTTACCTCTGAACCATTATTGTTCATTACATTCTTCCCAATTTCAATACTAGCCACTTGGCTATCATAGGTTGTAATTATTTGATTTTCTTTTTCATCATAATATACATACGGGTCAAAAAAATTAGAAATGTCTTCTTTTGCAATATATATTACCCCATTTTCTATAATCACATCTTTTTTCAAATCTTTTGTTACATTACTACTATTGATTACAAGATTTATTTTATCTGTAATTTCTGTATTAATATAGTTTGGTGTTACTTTTAAAACTGTAAAAACTACCCCTAAAAATATTGCAACAATAATCATTTTTCTTAAAATTTTACTTTTTATTTTTTCTTCTCTTTTGGCTCTTCTCGACATATTTTTTCTCCTATATTTTTAGTATATTTCTTGTAACAATATATCATAAAATGTAATTTTGAGCAATACTATTTGTTTTAAATTTTAATTTAGTTTTATATAATTGTTACAATTTACAATTAATATAAAAATATACTAGTTTAAATGTCAGATAATATATTTTTTAATGATTATACTTTAATAATACTAAAATAATTTATATTACCATATTAATTAAAGAACAGGTTTTATATTGTATTTTAATTTAACCTGTTCTTCGTTTTTAAAAATATATAATTAAAGCTCCAATTATTGCGATTATAAATCCTAATATTTTTAATCCCCATGCAGCTTGGTTTTGATCTCCAAATCCGAATAATTTTTTAGTAATTATTCGTGCATCATAAATCATTATAACTCCTATAACTGCCATTATCAATGCCAAAATATTTATAACTATATCCACTATAAATCATCTCCTTTAAATATTTTTATTTAAAGAATTCGACTGTATATTTACATTCAAATGTCTCATTTGGCTTTAGTGATATTATATCTTGCTTTTGTATAAATACTCCTGTACTTTTTATATTATCTGCTGTAGAATACCAAGGTTCAATGCATATAAATGGTGCATTTGGTTTAGACCATACTGCTAGATATGGGAAACCTGTGAAATCCATAGTTAGTAATGTTTTTCCTGTCCTTTTATTCTTCAAACTTATTTTATGTGATGTTATACCTTTCATTATTAAAGCGTCATTATTAAAAGTATTTGAACCTATTGCAATTCTTCTTTTATCTAGCATTGTATTTCTGGCATATTCTGTTCCTACTAACCCATCCACTAGATATAAGAAGTGAATTTTGTCTTCATCTTCTTCAAATTCTAAATAATAATTTCCATTTTTCAATTCTTCTTGGTCTATTTTAAAAGCAGGATGTCCTCCAATTCCAAAAGGAAGTGTTGTATCCCCTGTATTTATTACTTTATATATTGTTGTTAATTTGTTCATATCTAGTCTATACGTTGTATAAAGTTCAAAATCATATGGATATCTATTCTTAGTTATTTTATTACTTCTTAATACATATGAATGAAAATTATCTAATTTTGTTATTGGTTCAAATTCAAAATCTCTAGCAAATCCATGTTGTGGCATTTCAAAGATTCTACTATTTATAATTGTTTGATTCTTCTTTAGCTTTCCTACCACTGGAAATAATACAGGCCAATGTCTTTTCCAATATACTTTTCCATTTTCGTCTACACAATCTAGTCCTTGATGGATTCTTTCTTCTCCATCTAGTATAAAGCTAACTAATTCTCCACCCATTTTTGAGGTTAGCATTTTAGTATACATTTATGTTTCTCTCCTCTTCTACAAAATTCAACATTTTTTCATATATATAATATTGTTTTTTTATGTAAATGTCAATAGTTTTTCGATAATTTTTTCCATGTTTTCCTTGACATTTTCATATTTTTGTTATAAAATATTATAGCATTATATTGAATATGACCAAAACGAAGGCTTCTCCCCGGTAGCTTTTTACTATGGTATCATATATATTTAAAATTATTTATGAATGGAGGATACATATTACCATGAACAATACAACATATAGTATTAAAAAAAGTGAAATAGAAAGAAAATGGTACATAATTGATGCAGCTGAAAAACCTCTAGGAAGAGTTGCTACACAAGCTGCTTTAATTTTAAGAGGAAAACATAAACCAACTTACACTCCAAATTTAGATACTGGAGATCATGTAATTATTTTGAATTGTAGCAAAGTTGTTTTAACAGGAAAGAAATTAGACCAAAAAATATACAGAAGACATTCTGGATATATTGGAGGAATGAAAGAAACTACAGCAAGAGATTTATTAAATAAAAGTCCAGAAAAAATGATGATGCTTGCTGTAAAAGGTATGCTTCCACACAATAGTTTAGGAAGACAAATGCTTAAAAAATTAAGAGTTTATGCAGGTAGTGAGCATGAGAATGCAGCTCAAAAACCAGAAGTTTGGAAATTTTAATTAAATATTAAAGGAGGATTTAAAAATGCCTAAAGCAAAAACAGAAAAAATAATGTTTTATGGTACAGGAAGAAGAAAAAGTTCTATTGCTAGAGTTAGATTAGTAGAAGGCAAAGGAACAATTACTATAAATGGAAAAAATATAGATGAATATTTAGGAACAGACACACTAAAAGTTATAGTTAGACAACCTCTAACAGCTACAAATACTACAGATAAATATGATGTTATTTGTAAAGTACAAGGTGGAGGATTTACAGGTCAAGCTGGTGCAATTCGTTTAGGTATTGCTAGAGCATTATTAGAAGCTAATAGTGAATACAGACCAACTCTTAAATCTGCTGGTTTCTTAACAAGAGATCCACGTATGAAAGAAAGAAAGAAATATGGTCTTAAAAAAGCTAGAAAAGCTCCTCAATTCTCAAAAAGATAGAAATATACAACAAAACTCGGAAATTTTATGTTTCCGAGTTTCTTGTTGTACCTAATTTATAATAATAATATGAGGGCAGGTTACAAACTATTGTAAATCCTGCCCTCATGCGATTTATATTTTTTCTCTCTTTACTACTTCGCATTTCCTAAAAGGAAAAATCTTTTTCAAATATGCTTTTATTTCCTCCTCTGAAAGTTCCTTTCCAATTAGAAAATTTTTTATTGTTTTGATTTTCCCTTTAGCAACTTTCCTCGTTTTTATTCTATACTCAATTTCTTTACCATTTTCGTACTCTACTAGAACTTGAACATAGAAATTTTCTTTATCACTGTTTGAAGAAAATTTAACCTCGCAGATTTTTGCTTTACATTGTTCTTCTTTTGTTTGATTCATCTTGCATTCTCCTTGTCAATCGACGTTGTATTAATTCAAAAAAGTTACATACTATATTATACATTAATTTTTATAAATTTTCAAATCTTATAAAAATTACATTATAATTGGTATACATATGTTTTTATTCTACCATTTCTAGCATTTGGTCTGAATTTAATCCTTCTAAATTATAATAAGTATCTGGTATATTTCCTATTATAACCCCCTCTGCTAAAAGCACTTGATTTGTAACAGTTTCTGACATTGTATTATATGGTGTAAGTATTGTAACTTTGCATTTTACTTCTAAATAAATTCTATGTAAAGTTTGGTTTATTCCAGTCTCTTTAAATTCTGACTTTAAATCTGTTTCTACAGTTCCATCTGTCATCATTTTAATGTTTATATTAGGTCCTATTCCTGAAAAATATTTGCTTCCTAAAAAGCTTCCGCAATTTTATATTAAAATTACAGTTTTCTTCTTTTGCTAACTCTTCCTGAATATTTATTGGAATATCTGAAATAATCTTATTTATTGTTATCATATTTGTACTAATCATTTTTATATTATTATTCTCATCTTTTTCTACTTTGCAAAAGTCCTCATATTCATATTCAGACATCACTTTTGTAGCTTGTTCGTTTGATATCTTTGTTGCTATTGATTTTGCCATCCCTCTACATTTTTCATCAATTATTGGTATTGTAGCATTAATAACTATTTTACTAGAAATAATTGCAATAAATAATATTGCAATTATTGTAATGATTTTTCTTGGCTTATTATTCCCTTTTATTTTACTAAAATCTATTCTACTTCTGCTAAATATTTTATCCATTATATCTAGGAATAAATAGTTGTTGACCAATGTCTAGCTTATTCTCATTTTCTATTCCATTAATCCTTACTAATTCCTCAACTGTACTTCCAAATTTCTTAGCTATTTTCCACATTGTATCTCCACTTTTAACATAATAGATAACTAAACTACATGTATTAATGTTTCTGTTTTCCTCCTCTACAATATCATCTATTATATTTATTTCTGTACTTTTTGATAATGCAGTATTAAATAATATATCAATTTTTGCTTCAATACTTCCATCTCCTGTTACTACAAAATCTTGCATTGTTATTTCCATATTAGTCTCTATACTTGAATTTACATTAACTCCTATGAAATCGACATTAAAATTAAATGGTATAGATGTTTGTTTACTTGATATTCCATTCTCATCATCATAAATATAATTGAGTTTTACTTCTCCTTCATACATAATTTTATCGTTTAGTAGAGTCTGTTTTATAAGTTCTGTAGAGGTTTCAACATCATATATTTTTTTACTACCTATCTCAGGTATTATTTGCTTTTCTCTAATATTACATGTATTTTGATTTGTTTCTATTTTTTGCATTACTCTAATTTGCTTTTGTGTAAATACTACATTTGATAAAGGATTGTATAAGTCTTGTATAACATTAATCTCTTGATTTTTAAATACTTCACAATATATTTCAATTTCCGCTTCTACATAAATTGAATGTTCTTCTACATTATTTGGTTTTATTATAACATTTTTTATTTCATATTGAGTATTACATAAATTTTCTTCGGTTACATTTTCTATATCTATAAATCCCATTACAGGTATAGTAGTTTCTTTAGAATTAATTCTATTATCATCTGTTAAATACATTATTTTTACATTCAATTCTGATTTTGTTAGTATTTTGTTATAGCTAATCTTTATATCTTTATTAACAATGTTTAAATCAGCTTTCATAATTTCTGACAAATTATCAATATTGTCTATTACTACTGTATCTTTTGCAAAAACCTTTGTATTTCCTCTTCCTACAAGTGAATTTATGTCTACACTTTTATTAAGCATTTGTATTCCCTTAGAATTAACATTACAAATAATATCAATATCTTCTTTTTCAGTAATCTTAACACTAATCTCCAAAAATGCTTTTATACCAACTTTTCTTCCGTTTATAACCTTGCATTCTATATTTTTTATTTTTACATTTGTTTCTAAGTCCATATTTGGCATAGCTTTATCTATGTCGATAATTTGTGTAAAATCCAAATTTACATTAATGCTTCTAACATTACTTCCTTCACAGTCTGCTAAATACATTAAATATGTATTTACGCATCCATCTAACCTAACTTTGCCTTCACTTAATTCTTTTTTATAAACACACACAATTCCGTTTGTACTTATTGCATTTATAATATCTGGCTTTATATCTGGGATTATACTGTCTCCTTCAACAATTACAGTTTCGCATTTTTGTTCAACCAAATGATTTACACATACATTTTCCCTGGTGGTTTCAATTGCCATTAATACCCCTCCTTAAATTTCTAATTACTAATGTATATTGGGTTGGCACAAAAAAAATTCCTATTTCTAGGAATTTTTTTCTACTTTGATTACTAACTTTGAATATAGTGGAACTATTAATGCCATTATTAAAAGTAATAATTTAAATACTACGATATTATTAATTAACCCTACTAATAATACCATTATAAATCCTATAACTCTTGAAAAGCTAATTAAAAATTCATTAATCATTATATGTTCAACATTCGACTTTTCTATATTACATTCTTCTATTAAATCTCCTTTTTGTGCATTCATAACAGAATCATATATTGCTAATCCAACTGTTACTGCAAAATTATATATAATCAGTGTTGATTTACAAATATTTATACATAATCCTAAAGCACCTATTAAAATTAAAACAGAAATTATTTTAAAAATAAAATTACATGAATTTTTGTTATAATATTTTTTATATAAATAAAGTGCAATAATTTTAAAAATAGATATTATTGCGGTAACTATGCCTAGATTAAGAGAAGTAGAAAAAGTCATAACTGTTATAACTGTGACTAATGTACTCATTGGATCTTCAAAAATCCCGTAAATCATGTTTGATTTATAATAGTTTATTAACCTTTTACTTTTTATTTTTTTTAATTCTATTATATATTTTTTTATATCATATTTGTTAGCTATACTATCTTTAGATTCTTCTAGTTCTATATTTAAAGATAATATTATCTGTATTACAGATAATAAAAATACATATATTGCAATTTTTGAAAATGAGTAAAGTTCTATAGAAGATCCTAAAATAATTGGTGCAACTATCGAAATAATTGTTCCCAAGCTTTTCTTTATAGACATATATTCTTTTCTATTTCCATTTTTAGTAACATCAGTAAAAATCACCTCATGAGTAGACCAGTAAAATGTTTCTGATATTCCACAAAACATAGCTACTATTATGAATTCTGTTTGTATTTTGCTTCCTAACAATGCTATACATAAAATAAATATTGCTCTAAAAATAATCCCTAAAGATAATATTTGCTTTTTTAAATTTGGTTTGTTCTTTATTATTCCTCCTAATAATATTTGTCCAATTCCCATTATACTTTGAACTGTAATATAGTAAATTGATATTTGTGTTATATTTTCATTTGTTATCTTAAAAAGATATGCTACTAAAAAAGTTTCTGCAAACAAGGAGGTTATTGCATATATTAAATCACTAGCAATTAGATACTTTGCACTTTTATTTAAATTCATATTTTCTTCCTTTCGTCTTATATAAATAAAAGTAAAGAGGATTTCTCTTTACTTTTCATATTATACTTCTACAACTGTAAGAGCTGGTCTTAGAGGACTATACTCCTTACCATCAAACACATCTACTTCAATTGTTTTTGTTAATATATCTGTGTAACTATAGCTTACGTTTCTATTTTCTTCTTCAAATTTAATAACAAATAAATTTGGATAAGTTTTTTCTATTGTGGCTTCTTTTGCAAACGACTTACTCCTTCCTAACGAACCTTTTACAATTATCTTTTGTCCAATTTTTTCATTAATATTTGTCTTTAAGTTTGTTATATCCTTTTGGCAAATCATTCAATCACCTACTTCTAAATTCTAGGCAAATAATATCATAAAAAAATATAAAAGTCAAAAAAACTCTTTTATTGTCAAATCCTTGTATGTGTTGTTTCTCTAGTATTTGCTCGATTTTTAATAGAAATATTACATTTATGTTACATTTTTGTTACAAAATTGTAATGTTTCTATATAGCAATATTTATTTACATTAATATTGTTCTCTTTTTTCCCTTTGCACCTATACCGATTTATTCCTCTTTCACCATCTCTAAGTTCATCTTCAATATCATATATAGTAATAAATTTATTTGCATCTGTAGTTGCAATTTTTCTTGCAACTACTAATGGGTCTACAAAATCTATTAAAATTCTAGCAGGTGATGATGCAAAATTAGCCCCTGCATCTATAAGGGCTTCATAATAACTTTGACATGCCCCTGCAAATATCACTAACTCTTTATTCTTTTCATTTTTTCTAACATTTCTTACTGTTTGAACAAAATATCTTGAATTTCTATAATTATATATATCTTCATAAGAT
>CALXQG010000022.1 GCA_944390515.1 uncultured Clostridia bacterium | reverse complement strand
AATATGTTAATATATTTAGATTTAGTTTATACTCTGAAATGCAAACAAGTTACAAAATATAAAAAGTGTTTTGTTGTGTAACTTTAAAATAAATGTTATACTTATATCGTAAAATAGTAATCTACTTTTATAATATTTTTATTTTATAATTGTATCATAACAATTTTTAAGGAGGAATCTTTATGAAAAATAGGGAAGTAAAGCCATTCACAATGTGGAAACATTTCAAAGGATCAAGAGCATTTGTAATTACAGTAGCACAGCATAGCGAAACAGGAGAAAAATTAGTAGTCTATCGTTGTATGGATAATAATAAGAAAACAAATCATAAAGATGGTATATATGCAAGACCTCTAGATATGTTTTTATCTGAAGTAGATTATAAAAAGTATCCAGATGTAACTCAAAAGTATCGTTTTGAAGAAATCATAGATGAGTAACACAACTTACAATTTTTAAGGTGGTAAATATATTTGAAAGAAGAATTAGTAGATGTTTATAATAAAAATAAAAATATAACTGGAAAAATAATAGAAAGAAAAAATATTAGCTTATTAAATGATGATGAATATATAATAACAGTACACTGTTTTATAATAAATTTATCTAATCAGACATTATTAACTCAAAGAAGTTTAACTAAAAATAGAGGCGGAAAATGGGAAGAAACTCATGGGGCATTAAAAGCTGGAGAAACTAGTGCTTTAGGGATACAACGAGAATTAAAAGAAGAAATAGGAATAGATATTCAGACCAATGAATTAAAATTAGTAAAAACTCTTAGACGAAAAAATAAATTTAGAGATATCTATATTATAAAAAAAGATATTCCTTTAGATTTAATTAAGTATAATGATGGTGAAGTTATGGCTTGTAAATATGTTACTTTAGAACAATTTAAAACTATGATTGAAAATAACGAGTGTACATTTGAAAAATTTGAAGATACAATTTTTTACAATAATAATATAAATGATTTTTAGGAGGAATTTCATTTTGAATATAAAAATAGTAAATAATGCAAAATTTGCAACCGGATTAGCGGTAGTTATAGATGTGTTTAGAGCTTTTACTGTTGAACCATATTTGATTAATAATGGTGCAAAAAAATTAATTCCTGTTGGCGATGTTCAAATTGCATATGATTATAAGAAAAAAGATAATAATTTTATTTTAGTAGGAGAGAGAAATGGAATAATATTACCAGGGTTTGATTATGGTAATTCTCCTTCACAAATTGAAAATATTAATTTTTCAGGAAAAACAATTATTCATACAACAAGTTGTGGAACACAAGGAATTATAAATTCTGTAAATGCTAGAAAAATTATAACTGGTAGTTTAGTAAATGCACAAGCAATTGTCAGATATATCATTAAAGATAAAATAGATGAAATTTCATTAGTAGTTTTATGCAGACCAGGAGAACTCCCTTTTGATGAAGATATATTATGTGCAAAATATATAAAAAGTTTGTTAGAAGATACTCCATTAAATAATTTGAAAGAAGAAATTGAAAAATTAAAAACATCTAGTGGCTCTAAATTTTTTAATAAATTAAATCAAAAGGACTTTCCTGAAAGAGATTTTTATTTATGCACAGAAATTAATAAATTTGATTTTATACTAGAAGTAAAAAAAGATGAAAAAGGAAATTTGTATGTTGAAAAAATAGATGTATAGAAAATATATGATATTATCTTATTATTTTGAATCGTTTCAGTATTTAATAATGTTATAGATAAATAAGAATTAAATATAAATAAAGAGCAAATAATTTGAATTATATTTATCAAAGTATTTGCTCTTTTAGTATTTATTAAAGTATATATTTATTCAACTTCTGCTTTCCATAATCCATGTTTATTACAATAAGCATATAATGTTGCTCCCTCTATATATGGAAGTCTTGCTTCTGCTTCTTGTCCTGGGTGTAAAATTATAGTATATTCTTTGTTTTCGCTAACTAAAGAAATCCACTCTATATAATGTTCCTCTTCCATAACATGGTTTACTTTTACAACAATTTCATTATCTTTTATCTCATATGTTGGAACATGTTTTTCAACTGCTGCATCAACAGAGTTTGGAGTCATTATTTGCATAGGCTCTTCACAACACATTATCCCACAATTTTCACAGTTACAATCTTCTATTACTTTTACTATAGCTCCACAACTATTACATTTTTTTATTATTAATTCATTTTTCATTTTCATTACCTCCTTGAATCGTTTGAAAATATTATAACATAATTTTAGAACTTGTCTATACTTTTATTTAAGTAAAACTTATATTTTCACTTTATATACCTTTTTAAGTTAAATTTATCTATACTTAATTATTTATACTGTAATTTTGTCTTTTATTTCTTCAAATTTAGCATCACCAATTCCTTTTACATTTTGTACATCTTCTATTTTTTCAAAATTTCCATTTTCCTCTCTGTATTCAATAATTTTTTGTGCTGTTGATGGTCCAATTCCTGGTAATTCATCTAATTCACTTTGACTTGCTGTATTAATATTCACTTTTTTATCCTCCTTATCTGTATTATTATTTTCATTATTCCCATTATTTTTAGTAATATACTGAGATATTTTTTCATTTTTATTTGGAATATATATTTTCTGTCCATCTTCCAATATGTATGCTAAATTTATTTGAGATAAGTCCGCTTCACTTGTTTCTCCTCCAGCTTTTTCTATTGCATCTGCAACTCTTGCTCCTTGTTTTACATATATCAAACCTTGATTTTTTACTTCTCCTGTAACATGTACAGCTATTTCAATTTCTTGTTCAGTTTCATCATTTTCTATGCTTTCATTTGTTATCTTATCATCCTCTTCAAAAATCTCGTTAAAATTAATTTCTTCATATGTATCATCGTTCATAAATAGATATATTGCAAATAATATTCCTATTATTAGTAGTATAACTACTGTAATTATTACTTTTATTTTATTTTCAATTAACATATTTTTCCTCCTTTAATTTAATTTTATTTTAAAAAAATATTGAAATTTTTGTGTATTTAATATATAGTTATATATATTTTATTTAAGTTGTTTTTTACAGAATGGGGGGTCATATGAAACAACTACGCAACCTAGTAATTTTTACTATTATTTTTATTTTGTTTATTTTGCCAATAAATACTGTATTGGCTACTGATATAGATACAGAAGATTATAATCCAGATAATATTACAACTAAATCTCCAGCAGTGTTACTTATGGATGCAAAATCTGGTAAAATTTTATATTCTAAAAATGCTTTTGAAAAAAGATATCCTGCAAGTACTACTAAAATAATGACTGCTATACTTACTTTGGAAAATTGCAAATTAACAGATGTTGCTACAGTAAGTCATAATGCAATTTTTTCTGTGCCTGTTGGGTATTCTCATGCAAATTTGCAAGAAGGTGAACAATTAACTATAGAGCAGTTATTAAATGTTTTGCTTATTCCATCAGCTAATGATGCTGCTACTGTTCTTGCTGAACATATTGCTGGTTCAGTTGATAAATTTTCTGATATGATGAATAATAAAGCAAAGGAAATTGGTTGTCTCAATACTCATTTTGTTAATCCTAATGGTATACATTCTGAAGATCACTACTCTACAGCATATGATTTAGCTCTTATTGGTAAATACGCAATGCAATTTGATGATATTATGAGAATAGCTACAGTTAATCAATATACACTTCCTAAGACAAATAAGTATGATAAAGAAAATAGGATATTCAATTCTACAAATGGACTTATAACTAAGAATGGTGAATATTACTATTCTAAAGCAACTGGTTTGAAAACTGGTTATACAGATAAAGCTGGTTATTGTATAGTTACCACAGCAAAACAGGATGATGTAGAATTACTTCAGGTAGTATTAGGTAGCGATTCTATAAAAGATAGATATGAAGACTGTATAAATGTGTTTGAATATGGATTTAAAAATTATTCATATGCAAATTTAGTAAAGGAAAATGAAATTGTTGATACTATCACAATAGAAGGGGCTACTAAAGAAACTAAATCATTAGACATTATTGCCAAAAGCAGTATAAATGCTTTAACTAAGTCTAATTTAAATAATAGTGAAATAAATAAACAAATTGAGATAAATGATAATTTAACTGCTCCAATTGAGCAAAACTCTGTTGTTGGTAAAATTTCATTTAAAGTTGGGGACGATATTTATTCTACAGAATTAATTGCATCTAATTCAGTAGTTGCATCTAATTTTGAAACAATTATTTTTAGAGTTTTATTAATCTTTTTGATTTTATATTTGTTGGTAATAATTTTAAGAAAGTTTAATAGACCCAAAAAATCTAGACAGTATAGAAATTCAAGTTATATTATAAAGGGAAGTAAAAATAGTAAGAGAGGTAAATCTAAAAAAGGTGGTAGATATAAATTTACTCGGAATAAATGAATATTTATAATTTTTTCACAGTAAGCTATATAGCTTACTGTGATTTTTATCTACATTACATAGTCTGTTCCTATTATTATTGTTAAATCTACAATTTCACTTTGGTCTCCAGAAGATATATTATCTGTTCCTAGTGCCTCTTTTATTTTATTTTTATTTACTGCAGATATATTATTTCTTTCAATTATTGCAGTATTATTAGTTGTCGTTGTATTTCCTGTTTGAGAAACTATAAAGCCCATATTTTCTAATTTTGTAACAACATCGCTTAATTTACTTGAACTTTGACTTCCATTTAGAACTTCAATTTTTAGTTCTGTTGAATCATCATAAGTTGATTTTTCTTCCACTGTATTTCCATCTATTGTATTTGCATTTTCATCTTCTGTTTTAACTCCATAAAATAATTCATCGACTATTTCTTCTACTTCATCCTCAAAAGGAGAATATACCCATACTCCGTTGGTTAATTCTGGTTCTCCTGGAAGTGTAGCAGTTTGGAGATTATCTGTATTAAAATCTAGTATATATGGTACATAATCTTTTACAGCATCAAAATCTAAATTTGTTTCAACATATTGTTCTGCAATATCTAAGAAATCGAATACCATGTTGACATCCATTTTTTGGGCTGTTTGCTCTAATAGTGCTGTTAAGAATGCCCTTTGTGTTTTCATTCTTCCTAAATCTTCTCCCCCATATTCTGAAGGATATGTTGATCCATCATTATTATGTCTAAAACGAACTACCTGTTCTGCTTTGTTTCCATCTAGTAATTGATAACCTGCTTTTAAATCAATGTGTAAATCTTGTGAGTATGCATCATACTTCATATCTATTGGTACTTCAAAGTATACTCCACCCATTTCGTCTACTAATGCTCTAAGTGCAGCAGTATCAACTTTTAAATAATATTCAACATTTATTCCTGTAAGTTCTCTAACTTCTTTTAGCGTGTTTTCTGGACCTGTTTGATAGACTGAATTTATTTTATCCCATGCGGTAGCAGATTCTTTGTCATCGCCTATAAATGTATCTCTTGGTATTGATAACAAAGACGCTTCTTGAGTTTTTGGGTCATATGATGCAAGCATAATCGTATCTGTCAGATTCTCACTTTGCCCTAAGAATAAACAATATAACTTGTCTAAATTGTTTACAGTATTTTCATCATGTCCTAAGCTGGTTTTTAATACTCCTTTTAAGCCACCACCATTAACATGTACTTTATATGCAAAAACAGCTCCTGCTATCCCTATAATAATCAGTAAAATAATTACTATTCTAAGGAGTGGGTGTTTTTTCTTTTTTCCATTTACTTTTTTTGTTTTTGTATTCGCCTTTTTTGAATTATTATTTTCCAAATCCCCTTTATTTTCTTCTTTAGATTCCTTTTTCAATTTTATTTTCATTCCTTTCGAACTTAAAATATGTTAT
The DNA here is from genome assembly GCA_944390515.1 of uncultured Clostridia bacterium. Classification (GTDB taxonomy): domain Bacteria; phylum Bacillota; class Clostridia; order TANB77; family CAG-508; genus CALXVA01. Next base: position 11,546 of record CALXQG010000022.1, on the reverse strand, counting down.
ATTATACTAAATAAAGTTTTAAATATCAACAATTTACGTCATTTTTTTAAAAAATAGCTACTTTATTTTAGAATAAAGTAGCTATTTTAATTAATTCATATTTATTTAGAAAATTATTTTTAATAATAAGTTGTTATTGTATAGTATGCTTGCTACATGCGAATCGTCTATTGCATTTATAATTCCTATATCTATCATTGGTGAAGCAAATGATAGGATAGCAAGTAGAACATATACTATAACAAATCCCTCTAATATTCCATAAATTATTCCTCCTAGTTTATCAAATTGCTTGATAACTGGTAATTTAGCTATTAGAGATGTTATAAGTTTTAAGAATATCAATAAAATTCTTGCAATTATGAATAATATTATCCATGTTCCTGCTTTTACAATTGTTAATGATACTTCTCTTGCTGTAGAGTCTGCAACTGCTTGTTTTGCATCGTCTGCTGCGCTTTCTACCTTTTGTCCTATGTAATCAGTAATTGCTTCTGGCATTTTTTGTTCTTCTTGATTTTCATTTCCTATTATCATCGTTCTTACAGATTGTTCTAGATTTTCATCTATTTGTGTATTATCTATAATTAAATTTGATATTGGTACGAATAGTATAAAAGCTATTACAATTGATAACACGAATGATAATATTTTTATGAGTGAACCAGTCAAACCTCTTACATAACCTATGATAATGCACAATATTATAATTGCCAAAACTACCAAATCCACTACTAATGACATATTTTCACCCCCTATCATATAAACAATTATTAATTATTATATTATAAATTAATCAGTTCAACTCTATCTTGATATACAATTCCTGCTAGTCCATTTCCTATGACTACATTCTGTACTTCTTGATTTGATTTATAGCTTTTAATTAGCCATCCACTTGTATTTATAAATTCTATTTGTGAACCAAGGCTTACCGCGATTATATTATTATTGCTATATATATACTTTACAGCACCTTCTACTGTATATACTATAACTTTATTATTGTCTACATTTTTAATTTCTATTACTGTGTTTGTGTTAAATATTCCTTCATTTTCTTCTGTGGCTCTATATACATTTTTATCCAAATTGATATTAGCAAAATTGATATTTTTTCCTTTTTCACTTAATTCTAATAATGTAGTATTATTTTCATTTTCTAATATAGTTATACTGTTATCGTACATACATACTATTTTGTCATTTCCACTGTATTCTATATCTATAATCATTTTATTGCTATCAGCATCAAAAGTATTAATTATTGATTCTGCTGGGGTTTCTTTTGCCTTTTGGATTGATACTACTTTTATGCTAGATTGTATTGTTGTTCCTGAAGTATTAATTTCTGCAAATGCCAGATTTTTGTTATCATTAGATATTGAAGTATCTACAACATTTGTGGTTGAACGATATGTTTTAAATAATTCGTTTCCATCCACATCAAACGTTATAATAACTGATTTATGTGTTGTTCCTGTAACTATTATGCTAACAAATCCATTATTATTTAGATTTATTTTTGATATTTTGCCATCCACGTCTTTTGTCCATAAAATCTCTGAGCCTGATATTAAACTAAGCTTTGAGCCATCTTTTTCACTTATTGCTATATATTTATTATTTACACTATATATAGGATTATTAATCTCTAAATTAATCTCTTTTTCTTTCTTTCCTGATGAATTGTATTGCATTATCTTATTTTCTGCAACTATACAAATATTTTTATTATATGCAAAGACATCTATATTGGAATCGAAGTTCAAATCTATTGTTTGCAATTTCTCTTCTGTTATATTTTTTCTAAATAGATATTGGTCTAAAAATTTTCTTGCGTCTTTGCTCGAGTAATATATGAGCATAGTAATACCTATTACTAGAAGGATAACTCCAATAGATATAGCTATTATTAGTTTTTTTCTATTTATTTTTTTGCTTTTTTCTTGTTTTTTACCTTTTTTTATATTAACTATATCTTCCAAAATTTTTCCTCCTTTGCTCTATATATTTATATCAGTTTTTTGCCTTTTTTTCAATAGTTTTTTTAAAAATTGATATGTTGTCTAAATAAATTTTTATTTGTCAAAAGTGGCTCTTTTAGGCCTGTCCCATTTGCGACATTCTTATTTTCTTACTTTAGTAAGTATGATTATTTGTATTAAGCCTAAGATTCCAAAAATAGGATATATTAAATTTACTAATTCTGAAAACTTAAATCTTGATATGAATATTGCTGTTATGCATATTATTATAGCTAATGTTTTATATGTTTTTTCACTGTTCGTGCAACTTTTTAGAAAACTATATCCAGATGAAATCATAGTTGAGTAAATTGCAAATATAATCACCAATCCATAAATTAATTTAAAAATATTTCCTAATTTCCTTGCAATATATACAAGTGGCATTTCGATTGCGGCAATGTTTGAAAACTTATACATTATCAAATATATAATTAATGTCAAAATAAATAATATTACCGTTGCTAAAATAGATGTTATTTTTTCTTTTTTTATAGTATATTTGCTAATACTAATTAACATTGGTATTAATAAAATGCTGTTATAACTTGCGTATTCTATTGATTTTAATATCCAATCACCCTTTAATTCTATTTTTGATAAATATAAATTACCTAAATTTTCTAATATATTTGATTTAAAACCAATTATTAATATTATTAATATTAATATTGGGATAATTATGCTATTTATTTTTGCTATTCCTTCTATGTTTTTTAAAAAAGTTATATAACATAATATCAAAACTATTACAGTAGTTAATATTTGTGGCACATTAAGCTCTTGTTTAAAGTATGTAGAAAATCCAGCAACCATAATATAAAAAGATATTAATAGAAAAATATTTATTATGCTTATTAATGTATTTGTTAATAGCTTAGGTAGTTCTGTATTTTTTAATAAATCGTTTAATGTATTTGCACGAATTTTATTTGATTTTTTTAATACTACATATATTACTATTCCAATTAGTAAATTTGAGAGTATTATTCCTAAAAATCCGTTTTCTTGATATAAATTAAAAAAGGTATATACTTCTTTTCCTGAAGCAAATCCGGCGCCAATTGCTGTTCCTATAATGACAAAAATGGATTTTAACATAAAAAGACCTCCTCATAATATTTATGAGAAGGTTTTTATTATTATTACTTCTTTCTTCTTCTAACTTGCCATACTATTATTCCTATGATTATAATAAATACTGGAATTGCAAATATTATAGTTAATATTATAATATTTTGTTGTTCTGTAACTGTATATGCAGTGTTTTCTGTATCTTTTCTTATTGTAATCATATTGTCTCTTTCTGTTAAATATGCAATAGAATTTATAGCTAAATCTTCATTATTATAGAAATCTAACGCATATGAATAATATTGTGCACTTAATTGGATTTGTAAGTTAGTAATAAATATATTGTTTGAGTATACAATCATCTCTGAGGTTTTATCATCATCAATTTTCTTTTTTAGTAAAGCTCCAACAGTTGCACTTGGCATATCTTCATCTGAGTCTGTTTTTGAACCAGATGTTAGGCTGAAGTCTGTTCTGTAAAATGAATTTTCACTAGTTGTTGCTAAAATCTCAGATTCAACACCTAATTCTTCTAGTTTTTCGCTATCTGCTATATCGATTTTTCCCGGGCTCATAAAGCATGCATTCATATTCATATTTGTTCCTGATGTTACGCTTGTATATGGACTTACAGTTACTAAGATTGCAGATGCTGTTCCATATAGCATTTTGTCTGAATCTTGTTCTAGCATTACTCCCTCGGAAATGCTAATTCCATATTCATCTAAAACTTTTTGGAAATTAGGTAAGCTTTTACCTGATGTATTAGGATCTGTAAATAGTACTATCTTTCCGCCCTTATCAATATATTTCAATATTGCATCTCTTTCTGCTTCTGTAATATCTTCTGCTAAGGTGGTCATCATTAATACTGCACAATCATCTGGAACTGAACCTGCTGTTAATAAATCTAAGTCTTTATAATCATATGCTTCTTGTGCTAAGTCTTCACTAAAATAGTATAAGTAATTTGAATCATATTTATTATGTCCTGTTAAATTATATATTACTGGTTTTTCTTCTGTTGTTACATCTAAAATAGCATTTGTTATTGCTTCTTCTGTAATATCTTTAGTTTGATAAGTTGTATAATCTGTTGTATATAAATCATAACTTGTTAATGTTTTTTGCTTGTCTCCGCATTCTATTATTATAATAGAAGTATCAGCTGTAATTCCGTATTCGTCAGTCAAATCTGGTCTTGATGTAACATCTGTAATTACTTCAACTTTTATTTTATTATTTTCACTATTATACTTGTTTGCAAAATCTTCAACTGATTCATTCATATTTACTAGTTTTATATCTACTTCTTTGTCAATTGAATCTATTATTGATTTAGACATATCTGACAAGCTATATATTTTATCTTCTGTAACATCAAAATCCGCAAAGTTTTTGTCTTCTACAAATAGATTAATTCCTATACATGCTGCAACTATTATGGCAATTAATAGTATAGTTAAAGATGTTTGTCTTAGCCATTTTCCTCTTCTCTCTTTATGAATTTTTTCTTTTTTTACAATTAATTCTTTCTCATTATTATCTTCTTTTAGTTTTTTCTCTTTTTTATTCTCTTTACTCACTATTATCACCCCCTATTTAACTGCCTTTCTTCTTTTTATTAAAACTATTGTTATTAACACACACATTACAGTTATTGAAATTAAGCTAACTACATCAGATACTGAAATCAAACCATATGGGAATTTCATAAATTTGTCAATTAAATCTATACTTGAGAAAATTGAACTCATGTCTACTAAAAACCAAGGTGCAACAAAAACAACTATTGTTATTATTGCTGATATTATTTGATTTTCTGTAATACTAGATGCAAGCATTCCTATAGATATTGCTGCCATTGCTACTAATAGAAAGCCTAATATTGTTGCTAATACTGTTGGTATATTTACATTTCCAAAGAAACTAACTATTACTGAATATATTAATGAAAGTATTAATGTTATTAATATCACAACAACTGCTGCAAAGAATTTTCCTAATACTATTGAAGTTACACTTCTTGGTGACGTAAGCAATAATTGTTCTGTGCCATTTTTTCTTTCTTCTGAAAACATTCTCATTGTTAATAGTGGCACCATTAGCAATAATCCATATCTAGCTGTTGCATAATATAGATTTCCCATATCTACTGAACCAGAAGCGATTGTAGTTAAATAGAAAAATATACTATATATAATCATAAATATACCTATAGAAATATATCCTATTGGAGATAGAAAATATGTTTTTAATTCTTTTTTAAATATTGTCCACATTATTTTTTCTCCTCCTTTTTGCTATTTTTTTGTTTTTTATCTTTGCTTTTAGATTCTGCTTTATCTTCTTTTTTAGCTTTATCTTTACTTGCTTTCTTTTTATCAACATTATCTTCTATTTTTGTTGTGTCAATTAATTTTATAAATGCATCTTCCAATGTTGTTTCAGTTTTCTTAAGCTCGAAAATAACTATTTCCTCTTTTGGTAAAACTTCAAATAATTTCTTTCTTAAATCTACATCTGAAGAAGTTGTTATAACATATTGTTTTGTTCCATCTTCATTGTCTTTTACAAATTGTACTTCATCTATTTCTTTAATTCTATCTTTTATTTTATTCATATTGCCTTTTGGATCTTCTACTATTACAGATATTCCATTTTTTTCTTTAGTAGCTTTCTCTAAGTTCTCTGGAGTATCAACTGCAATAATTTGTCCTTTATTAATTATAATTACTCTCTCGCATATTTGACTTACTTCTGACAAAATATGTGTACTTAAAATAACTGTATGCTTTTTACCTAATTCTTTAATTAGACTTCTTATTTCTGTTATTTGTTTTGGGTCAAGTCCTACTGTGGGTTCATCTAAAATAATTACATCTGGATTTCCTACTAGGGCTCCTGCTAAGCTTACTCTTTGTTTATATCCTCTTGACAAATTTCTTATCAATTTATTTTTTACATTTTGTAAACCAGCTTCCTCTATTACTTTCTCTACTTCTTTTTTTCTTTCGCTTCTTTTTACTAATTTCAATTCTGCCATATACGAAATAAATTCTTTAGCAGTTAATTCATAATAAAGCGGTACATTTTCAGGCATATAACCTATTTGTTTTTTTGCCTTTCTAGGCTTTTTGGAAATATCGTTTCCATTAATAATAATTTGACCTTTTGTTGGTTCAATAAATCCTGTAATCATGTTCATTGTTGTACTTTTTCCTGCACCATTAGGTCCTAAAAATCCTACTACTTCGCCATCTTTAACATCAAAACTGATATCATTAACAGCTATAGTAGAACCATACTTTTTTGTGACATTCTTTACTTCTATCACTGTTTTTTCCTCCAATCTCGTATTTCCGTATGTTTTACACCATTATATTACCATTAATGTTTTTTATATGCAATACATTTCACAAAATTTTCACAATTGCACTTCACTGTATGATTTAGTATGTTTTTTTACAGAAATAATCTATATATTATTAAATATTTTATAAAGTAGAAACAAGTATATTTAAAACAATAAAATTATTCATATGGTCAAGCTTATGCAGAATATAAATGTATTAGTTTGGGGGAATTAATATGGAAATTATATATCCTTTTCTTGTTTCTTTTATAATGGTATTTATTGCTGAACTTGGAGATAAAACACAACTTCTTGTACTTTCTTTTTCTAGTAATGTACGAGTTAAAAATATTATTTTAGGAATTGCTATTGGTTCATTTTTTAGTCATGGTATAGCAATTATATTTTGTAGTCAATTAGGAAGTTTGGAAAATAATAATATTAAATCTTTCATTGAGTTAATTACATACTCTTCTTTTGTTTTTATGGGTGTTTTAAATTTAATTCCTAAAAAAATAAAGATAACAAATGAAACTACTAAAAAGAATCATTTATTATCCAAAATTTCTAATCTAAAGATTGGTTATACTTTAATTATTGCTCTTTCAATTTTGATAGGTGAATTTGGAGATAAAACATTTCTAGCATCTATGGGTTTTGGTATTCAATATCCTAATTTTAAAATAATGCTAATAATAGGAGCAATTGCTGGTATGATTACTAGCGACTCAATTGCAATAATCTTTGGTAAATTTTTAAATAAATATATATCTGAAGAAAAAATGCAACATTTATCTGGGGTATTGTTTTTAATATTTGGATTTTTAGGATTTTTCTCAGTTCTATTTATTTAATATACTAGTGATCCAAACTTCATCCCCTTTTTCATTTTTTATTCTTAGGTTTGGAAATGTTTTGGACATTCTTTCATTAGTAAAATAATTGTTTTCTATATTTTCTATTAATTTTAATATTATATTATTTGAATTGGTTCTATATTCAATTTTACTTACTACCCTATTTTGATATGTTTGTATTCCCCAAATTGTTACTATACAGTCAATTACTAGAAATATGAAAATTCCTAAATCAATAATCTTTCTCTTATTTGGTTTTATTTTTTCTACGATTTTATCAATTATCGGTTTTGCAAATCTTACAAGGAAAATTGCTAATACTCCCCAATAGAATGAGAATACTAAGCTTATCCTTCCATTTAGATTATATTGTAAATATTCATAATTCCAAAATCTTATTCCATAAACTGCTTCTAAGCCATAGCTTAAAACATATTCTGCAATAGAACCAAATATAAATCCTACGATAAATAGTTTTAATATTCTTTTACAATTAAGTTTATCTAAGATATATATTAGTACTGCCCCACATACTCCATAAACTGGGCAGAAAGGTCCCCATATAAATCCTTTTCTACTTTCAATTACTCCTGTAGTAACAAAGCAATATACAGTTTCTATTATTAGTCCTACTACACTAAATATTAAGAAATACCAAAATAGATGATGAATTGTTATTTTTTTATTTTTTTCCATATAACTCCTTTATTTACTAATTTTATTTTTTTATCATATTTATTATTTTATTTTCCCTATAATTTATTCTATATTTTCATCTATTTTACATTATACATTATTTTTTCATTTTTTTCTAGTTTTGTATTGACTTTTACTTAAAATGATGGTAATATAAATATTGTATTGATTTTGGGTCAGTAGCTCAGCTGGATAGAGCAACGCCCTTCTAAGGCGTGGGTCGGGGGTTCGAATCCCTCCTGGCTCACCAAATTCATTAGCCATACAAATATTGAAATATCAATATTTTGTATGGTTTATTTTCTTGAATACAAGAAATCTTTGTATTTCGCTTGTTGTATATATTTTTTAAAGCACTTGCTTTTATTGGTAATTTATGGTATAATTATATTTGCACTAATTTTTTTATTATAAGGAGACGTTTCTATGAAAACACTGACCAGAAGTAAAAATAACCTGTACGGGCTCTTCTCTGGACACTGTAGAGCAAAATTAGACAACTCTGTTTTGTCTTCTCAGTCTGGTGTAACCGAACATGTTCGCCGTCAAAATCTGAGCAAAGGTACTCAATCAGTGGACTCTGAGGAAATTTTTCAGAATATAGGACTGTGTATTTGACGTCTAAAAAGGGGAACCACTGGTTCCCCTTTTTATTTATTCCAAAATGCTTTATATCCTCTATATGCTTCATATAAATCAAATTTACTTGTTACCTCATAAGGAGAATGCATAGAAAGAACTGGTACGCCACAGTCTATAACATCTATACCTTTATTTGCTAGGATGTATGCAATTGTGCCTCCTCCTCCAATATCTACTTTTCCTAATTCTCCTATTTGATATCTAATATCATTATTTTCGAATATTGCTCTTATCTCTGCTACAAACTCTGCATTTGCATCTGATGCTCCTGATTTTCCTCTTGCTCCCGTATATTTATTTAGACCAATACCTCTTCCTAAGAATGAAGCATTATTTTTTTCTGATACACTACTATATATTGGATCTAAAGCTGCATCAACATCTGCTGATAGCATTTTTGAGTTGCAGAATACCTTTTCTAATAAATTTGGTCTGTTTACTCCTAATTTATTTAATATTTCTGACATAAACATGTCAAACACATGTGATTCCATTCCTGTATTTCCCATGCTTCCAATTTCTTCTTTATCTGAAATAATGCATACTGCTGTCTTATTTGGTACTTCTTTCAAATCCATTAGTGCTGTTAACTCTGTATATACACATATTTTATCATCTTGACCATATCCTGCAACCATGCTCTCATCAAATCCCATGCTTCTACATTTCATAGCTGGCACTAATTCTAATTCAGAGCTTAATAAATCAACTTCTGTAATTCCATATTTTTTATTAAGTATATCCAAAATATTTAGTTTTACTGCTTCTGGTATTTCTGGTCCATATGGTATACTTCCAATTAATAAGTTTAAATCTTCTCCTTCTATACCATTTCTCAATTTCTTATCCATTTGATCTTGTGCTAAATGTGGCAATAAATCTGTTATTGTAAATATTGGATCATTTTCATTTTCCCCTATATTTATTTCTATCTTTTCCCCATTAGTTTTGACTATTACTCCATGTATACTAAGAGGAATTGTTGTCCATTGATATTTTTTTATGCCACCATAGTAGTGAGTTTTAAAATATGCAAATTCGCTATCTTCATATAATGGATTTGGCTTTAAATCTAATCTAGGTGAATCTGCATGTGCCCCAATTATATTTACTCCTTTTTCAATTTCTTCTTTACCTATTATAGCTAAATACATACTTTTCTCTCTATTAATATAGTAAATCTTATCTCCTGGTTTTAATGTTTCATATTCATTTATCTCTTTAAATCCATTCTTTTCTGCTATTTCTTTACTACTTTTTATTATTTCTCTTTCTGTTTTTGATTTGTTCATAAAGTCAATATATCCTTTTGCATATTCAAAAATTTCTTCTTTTTTACTTGTGGTATTTTTACTTGTGGTATTCCATCCACACTCTTTTTTGTTAAAAAGTTTTTCTTTTAATTCTTCTACTTTTTCCATAACAAATCTCTCCTTTCGCTTTACTATTATATCATTTTATCAGTTTTTTTCAATATTATTTGTTTTTTTTATTAATATTATACAATATATGTTAATATATATTATTAAGTATTTACAAAATTGCATTTTTGTAGTTTAATATATGTAGAATATAAAGAAGGGATGTGTTTATATGGACGAAAATATTGAAAATAAAAATGAAAACACAGAAGAAGTAAAAGAAGAAAAGAGTGCAGTTTCTAAAGCTGTTTCTGAGACAGTATCTGAAGTAAAAGAAGCTACTAAGAATATTAATAATAAAGAAAATGTAGCAGTTGCAAAAAAATTCTTTACAAATTTCTTTAAAACTCCTTTTTCTCAAATTAAAGATATTGTATCAAATCACAAGCCATTTTTTATTATGGCAATAATTATTTTGGCTGTTTGGGTTGTTGCAGAATGTATTAGTGGAATAATCTCTGTAGCTGATTCTTATGCTTACAGTTCTTATTACACAATAGAAATGTATATGAGAAATTCTGTATCCTCTGCATTTACTATAATAAAATCATTGCTAATCCCTATTATTATAGTTGCTCTTCTTTCAGGAATAATTTACTTATTTATGAAAGATAAAAAGAAAAACTTTTTAACTGTTTTAACTACTGTAATTATAACAAAAATACCTGTAGTTTTAGCAAGTATTGTAGGCCTACTTGGGTATATTGGAAGTGAACTTTATAAAATATCTGTTGCTGTTTCAGGGTTTTGTTCAGCCTTTTCATTTGTACTTTTATATTTTGGTATAAAAGCCCTTTACAAAGAAGATAATGATGATAAAGCAATAATAAAATTTATTATTACAGTTTCAATATTCTATGGTATAGCTTTAATTTTACATTTCTTTGGTTTAAATATTTATTAATTGTAAATGAAACTCCAGAAAACTGGAGTTTTTCTTTATAATATAGCACCTAAAATTAAGATTCCTATATTATCATTGTATATTTTTTCAAATTGAGTTATTGGAAGTGGATTTTCTCCTAAACCTGCTTCTATTGTATATCCCGGTCTATTATATTCTTGTATAAACCAGTCTTTATATCCTGCATATGCAGATTGTGGCGGCGTTATATCCAATGTATACCCACTTGTTTCAGAAAATTTTTCTCCTATTTCTTGTGAGTATGGTGGAGTATAATTTGAATATTTCCAATAGATTACTTCTCCCTGTGTATGATAAGCTAAAATTAATCTAAACTTATGGATTAGTGTAAAATCATACAATGCTAATGATTCTGGTTCAGTTAATGGACCATACCCCACAAAATCTCTTGGAGCTGGTTTTGTATACCCTTGTTCAAATTTGATTCTTCTTGCATTCTCCCATCCTGCAGGAAATTGCAAATTTAAATCCACACCTGTGGATTTTAAAATATACCAACCATAAAGAAAAATTAATAAAATGCAGTAATCATCTATATTACAGAGTATT
>CALXQG010000021.1 GCA_944390515.1 uncultured Clostridia bacterium | reverse complement strand
GAGAACAGAATGAAAGCTGTTGCTTCTGTAACATTCGATAATGAATTTGTTGTACATGACATAAAAGTTATCGAAAGTCAAGATGGATTATTTATAGCTATGCCTAGCAGAAAAACTCCAAACGGAGAATTCAAAGATATAGCTCATCCAATAAATCCAGAGACAAGAGAAAAAATTCAAAAAGCTATATTAGAAGCTTATGAAGCTCCAGAAGCTGAAACTGAAGAAAATTCAGCAGAATAATAAATAAGAAAAATCACCCCATACAATTCGTATGGGGTTTTTCGAACGAAGAACAAATCAGTTCAATGCTCCAAAAAGATTATCGACGGTTTGATAAATTCGATCATCTTCTGTCTCCAATGTTGCATGAAGCAATTTAACAGAATTTGGATAAGACTCATCACCAGCAATTAAACTCAAAGTAAATTTACAATCTGAACAATAAATGCACGCCATGGAAGACATGATATTAAACTTAATCAAAAAATTGCGTAAAACTTCAAGATTTAATAAAGTAGTGAACGGATCTTTCAAAGAATTTACCATTATAGAGGTTGACATAGATGATTTTCTTACGCTAATATTGCTAATACCATTTTGAGTAAAAACAACCCGGTCTCCAACAAACTGTACAAGATATTTTGAATTTGTAACAAAGTCTTCCAAGAAGTTACTGAAACGTTTGGATGGTTCCTTATAAATAGGTAAATCTGCTGTAAAAGTTTGCATTCTAATCCCTCGCAATCTTAATTTAATTGTAAAAAAATGGTAATTAAAATAATATCATTAGTATATAAATAATGCAATAAATAATAAGAAAAAAATACAAGAATTCATTGACCTGATGCGACAAAATTCAGCATTAGGATTATTTTGATTAAAATTTTTCTCATAATTTACCCACTAATCCTTGCATTTACCACAAAATTATGGTAAAATATTTTGTGTAAAAAAATTGCCTTATACTTAGTTTTAGGAAAACACACCACTTTAACTCAGTTTAAGGAACAAAAAATATAGGAGGTGTAATTATGACAAAGGAAAGAAAACAAGAAGTTATTGAAACATATAGAAGAGATGAAAAAGATACTGGTTCTCCAGAAGTTCAAATCGCTCTTTTAACAGAAAGAATCAATGAACTTACAGAACATTTAAAAGTTCACAAAAAAGATAATCATTCAAGAAGAGGACTTTTAAAAATGGTTGGTTCAAGAAGAAATTTACTTAACTACCTAGCAAAAAAAGATGTTCAAAGATATAGAGATATAGTTGAAAAGCTTGGATTAAGAAAATAATTTTAAGCATTGGGCGTTTTGGCATTTTTGCCTTAACGTCCATTTGCAAAAGTAAGAAAAATTAGTTATACTAATAGGTGTGGGTATAATAATATAGCACAAATAATTAGTAAGTAGCTTGTATATTGCGCTACACAAAAACTAACGTAATATAGAGGTTACAACTAATTTTGTGCTAAAATCAAAAATGTAATAAAAATAAATATAGAAAGGAGTAGTATGGCGAATAAAGTCATACACATAGAAAAAATGTTTAAAAGTTATAGTACAAAATTAGCAGGAAGAGAACTAACAATAGAAACAGGAAAAATTGCAGGACTTGCAAATGGAAGTGTAGTTGTAAAATATGGAGATACAGTTGTAATGGTAAATGTTACAGCTGCTAAAGAACCAAAAGAAGGAATTGATTTCTTCCCATTGTCAGTAGATTATGAAGAAAAATTATATTCAGTAGGAAAAATACCAGGAAGTTTTACAAAAAGAGAAGGAAAACCTTCAGATAAAGCAATATTAACATCAAGAGCAATAGACAGACCACTAAGACCTTTATTTCCAAAAGATTTTAGAAATGATGTATGCGTTACAGCAACTGTATTATCAGTAGAGCAAGATAATAGCCCAGAAGTATGTGCTATGATAGGAGCATCTGCTGCACTATCAATTTCAGACATACCTTTTGGAGGACCTACAGCAGCAGTGAATGTTGGTTGGGTAGATGGAGAAATTGTAATTAATCCAACATCAGCTCAAAGAGAAAAAAGCAAACTAACATCAACAGTAGCAGGAACTTTAGAAAAGATAACAATGATTGAAGCTGGTGCAGACGAGATACCAAATGAAACAATGCTAGAAGCAATAAAAAAAGCACATGAGGAAATAAAGAATATTTGTAATTTTATACAAGAAATAAAAAATGAAATTGGAAAACCAAAATTTGAATATAAATCATTTGCATTAGAACAAGATTTCTATAATGACATAGTAGCAAATTTTAAAGATAGAATGTATCAAGATGTACAAGCTACAGACAAAGAAGTTAGAGATAGCAATATAGATAAAATCACTGAAGATATTACAGCATATGTAATAGAAAAATATGGAGAAGAAGCAGCAGAAGAAAGAAAAATGGATATAGCAGACAGTGTTCATGATTTGGAGAAAGCTTGTGTAAGAGAAATGATACTTGAAGAGCACAAACGTCCAGATGGAAGAAAAATAGATGAAATAAGACCACTTTCTTGCGAAGTAGGATTGCTTCCAAGAGTACATGGAAGTGCATTATTTACAAGAGGACAAACACAAGTTATGTCTATAGTAACTTTAGGAATGAAAAGCGAAGAACAAATATTAGATGGTATAGATGAAGAAGAGGCAAAAAGATATATGCATCAATACAACTTCCCATCATATTCTGTTGGAGAAGCAAGACCATCAAGAGGACCAGGAAGAAGAGAAGTTGGACATGGTGCATTAGCAGAGAAAGCTTTAGTTCCAGTTATTCCTTCAGTAGATGAATTCCCATATGCTATAAGAGTTGTGTCAGAAGTTCTTTCTTCAAATGGTTCAACTTCACAAGCAAGCATTTGTGGAAGTACTTTAGCATTAATGGATGCAGGTGTTCCAATTAAAAAGCCAGTTGCAGGTATTTCTACAGGATTGGTTACAGATAAAAATAATCCTGATAGATACATAATGTTAACAGATATCCAAGGAATAGAAGATTTCTTTGGAGATATGGACTTCAAGGTCGGAGGAACAAAGGATGGTATTACAGCAATTCAAGTAGATATTAAAATAGATGGATTAACATATGACATTATAAAAGAAGCATTTGAAAGAACGAAAGTTGCAAGAGACTATATATTAGATGAAATAATGTTACCAGTTATAGACAAGCCAAGAGCAGATATCTCTAAATATGCACCTAGAATAGTTACAACTCAAATTAATGTTGATAAAATAAAAGATGTAATTGGAACAGGTGGAAAAACAATTAACAAAATAATTGATGAAACAGGTGTAAAAATCGACATAGAAGAAGATGGAAGAGTTTGTGTATACTCTAATGATATGGATAGTGCAAAAAAAGCATTAAAGATGATAGAAGAAATAGTTAGAGAAATAGAAGTTGGCGGAATATATGATGGTGTTGTTACAAAAATAATGTCATTTGGAGCATTTGTAGACTTAGGTGGAGGAAAAGAAGGTTTACTTCATATATCTAAAATTTCAAGTAAGAGAGTAGAAAAAGTTGAAGATGTACTTTCTATTGGAGATGAAATAACAGTAAAAGTAAGTGATATAGATAATCAAGGTAGAATTAATCTTACAATGAAAGATTTAGAAGCAGGAAATAAAGAAAATAAAGTAGAAGAAAACAATTAAAAATTTCTTAAAATAGTTGTAAAATTCTAAAAAAATTGATATACTATAAACATCAAAGAAGACAAGCATAAAAAATATTTTAAGGAGGTATTTTTATGGAAGAAAATAAAGAAGTAAAAGAAGTTGTAGAAAATAAAGAGGAAGTTTCATTAGAAAATAATTCAAACATTAAAATCTCTGATGATGTAATTGCTGTAATAGCAGGAGCTGCAGCATCTGAAGTGCCAGGAGTAGCATCTATGGCAGGAGGATTTGCAGGAGGTATATCAGAAGTTTTTAGCGGAAAGAAAAATTTTGCAAAAGGAATTAAAGTTGAAGCAGGAGAAAAGGAAACAAGAATTGATGTTAACATTATAGTAGAATATGGTGTTAGAATACCAGATGTAGCATTTGAAATACAAAACAGAGTAAAAAAAGCTGTTGAAGGTATGACTGGATTAAAAGTCGTTGATGTAAATGTTCATGTTCAAGGAGTTAACACAGATTCAAATAATTTAGAAGAAGTAAAAACAGAAGACACTGACAAAACAGAATAAAAAAATAGGCACTTTTAAATATTATTTTAAATATAGTCTAATGTTTGAAATAAATAATAAAGTGCCTTTAATTTTTAAAGTAATAAATGCAGGAAGGATTTGATTTTTATGAAACCAATAGAAAAAATAACTTTAGTACTTTTTTCTACAATAATGTTACTAATATCTGTAATATTATGCTTAACAATATTTGGATGGCTAGATACAGAACTTATAGGAAATGTAATGAATATGGCATTAGCTAATACAATTTCATCAAACACATTATTAGCTCTAAGTATTATATTCATCTTATTAGCAATAAGGTGCATTTTCTTTGATTCAAGTGCAAAACAAAAAGAAGAATTAAAAAACGGAATATTGCTAGAAAATGCAAATGGAAAACTTTTAATTACTAGAGAAACAATAGAAAATTTAGTAAATGCAGTAGTTAGAGGGTTTGACAGTGCAGAAGAAGTAACAACACAAGTAGAATTAGATAATGAAAATAATCTAAAAGTTTTTGTTAATATGAGTGTAAAAGAAAATGCAGTAATAAAAGAATTATCTACCAATCTACAAAATAAGATTAAAGAGACAATCAAAAAAGCTTCTGATTTAGAAGTTAAAGAAGTAAATATAAAAGTTAAAAATATAGAGCCAGTGAAAGAAGAAATAACAGGGGTATAGAAAGGACGTTGGCAATATGGATGATTTTAAAAAATTTATGTCTGAATATGGTGGAATGATAATAGGAATAATAATTGCTATCTTACTACTATTAACAAAGTTCTATGTATTGATAATAGGAATAATTTTAATAGCAGTATGTGGATATGCAGGACATTACTTTCAACACAACAAAGACATTGTAAAAGAAAAATTAAGAAATTTGATAGATAAATTGTAAAAAGGGGAATAGTATACAAAATGAGTATGTCAGAAAATAGAAAAATAGCATTTGAAATAGTATATAGTTTAGAAAATCAAAACACTAAATATGAAGATTATAAAGAAAATATTGATATGTTTTTTGATGAAAGAGATATACATGGAAAATCTACAACAAAATATATTAAAGATGTAGTCTATGGAACAAAAAGACATGGAAAACAAATAAAAAAGCAAATTGAAAGTTGTTTGTCAGAAAAATGGAGTTATGATAGAATATCAAAAATTGATTTGGCAATATTAGAAATTGCAATATTTGAAATATTATTTTTGAAAACACCATATAAAGTAGCAATAAATGAAGCTGTTGAAATGGCAAAAATGTTTGGAGACACTAAAACACCAGCTTTTATAAATGGTGTTTTGGCAAGCATTGTAAAAAACAACAATATTGTGAATGAAAATAATGATTAATAAACAAAAAAGATAATTTAAGGAAGAGAAAAAATTATGACATATAATCCAATAAGTGTTACAGAACTAAACAAATATATCAAAGATAAATTTGCAGGAGATGAAATGCTAAATAATGTGTTAGTAAAAGGAGAAATCTCCAATTATAAACACCATTATACAGGTCATTTATATTTTACATTAAAAGATGAAAATTCATTAATAAAATGTATAATGTTTAAAGGATATGCAGCAAACCTTAAATTTGAGCCAAGAGATGGAATGAAAGTAATGCTATTTGGTTCAGTTTCTGTTTTTGAAAGAGATGGAGTTTATCAAATTTACTGTAAAGCTATGCAAGAAGATGGAATGGGAAGCTTGTATAAAGCATATGAAGAAATGAAGGCTAGACTTGAAAAAGAAGGACTATTTGATCCTAGCCATAAAAAAAATATTCCTTTAATGCCAAAATGCATAGGGGTACTTACTTCAAACACAGGAGCAGTAATAAGGGATATAATAAATGTATCTACAAGAAGAAATCCAAATGTGTATATAAAACTATTACCAGTTCCAGTCCAAGGTGAAGGAGCAGCAGAAAAAATAGTTGATGCTATAAAGTTAATGAATGAGCAAAAATTAGCAGATGTTATAATAATTGCAAGAGGAGGAGGTTCATTAGAAGATTTATGGCCTTTTAATGAAGAAATAGTAGCAAGAGAAATATATGCATCTGAATTACCAATAATCTCAGCAGTTGGGCATGAAACAGACTTTACGATTGCTGATTTTGTTGCAGATTTAAGAGCACCAACGCCTTCAGCAGCTGCAGAACTTGCTGTACCAAATATAGCAGATATAGAAATAAAATTAAATTCATATAATAATAGATATAAATTAGCATTAAAGAAAAAAGTTGAATTTATGAAATTAAGATATGAAAAATGCATGAACAGCAGAGTATTTAAAGAGCCAACACAAAAAATAAATGAACAGTATATGATAATAGATATGAGAGTTAAATCTTTGCAAAATAGCATTTTGAATATATATAATAACAGCAAAACAAATATGGTAAAACATATATCAAAATTGGATGCATTAAGTCCTCTTAAGACACTAACAAGAGGATATTCAATATTAGAACACAATGGAAAGGTTGTAAAATCTATTAAACAGATACAAAAAGATGATGAGGTAGATATTAGATTAATAGATGGTATAACTAAAGCCAAAATAGTATAGGGAGGGTGTACATATGAGTAAAAAAGGTAAAATAATATTAGGAATAGTTATAATAGTATTGCTAATTGCAGGAATTGCATGGGGAGTATATGAAGCTACAAAGCAAGAACCTGTAAGTATAGATTCTGTAAATGAAATACCAAACGAGAATATGGGATTAGAAAACGAAGTTAATGAAATAACAAATGAAACTACAAATTCAGTTTTGGAAAATGAAATAGTAAATGAAATCTCAAATGAAATACAGGATGAAAATAGTGAAAGTTCAAATACAGAGGATACAACAAAAGGCGAAGATTTTGGAAAAACAGAAGTTGTTACAGGAACAAATGCTAGTAGAGAAGAAAAAGCAGAAGAACTTGCAAAAAAATATTATGAAAATAAATATGGAAGTGCAGATGGAATATATTTTAGATATGATTCTGTATATGAAGATGGAAGTTTGATGGTTATAGCTAGTGAACAAGGAACTACAAAAGCATTTTTAGCAGTCAACTTAACTACAGAAGAAGTTAAAGAGATATAGAAGTAAAAAATCATAAATTGTAATTATTTTTCAACTATATTTGTGTCTTGCGAAAGGAGTGAAATAAAAAATGGATAAAGAAAATAGTTTTGAAGATAACATGAAAAAGTTAGAAGAAATAGCTACAGAACTAGAAAAAGGAGATTTAGATTTAGACACTTCTGTCAAAAAATTTGAAGAAGGAATGAAAATATCTAAAGAATGTAGCGAGATTTTGGAAAAAGCAGAAAAAAAGATAACAATGTTAATTAAAGGTGAAGATGGAAAATTAACAGAGAAAAATTTTGTACAGAATGAGGAATAGAAAATGATGGGGATAATTTATGAATACAGATATTTAATAATACCTTTTACAACATGGTTTTTTATACAACTTTTCAAATTAATATATGATTTAGTTACAACTAAAAAATTTAATTTTAAAAGAATTTTAGGAGCTGGTGGAATGCCTAGCTCTCATTCTGCTGTAGTTGTATCATTAGCAACCATGATTGGAAAAAATTATGGAGTAAATTCAGCAATATTTGGATTAAGTATGATATTTGCATTTGTTGTAATGTATGATGCTGCAGGAGTTAGAAGAGCAGCAGGAAAACAAGCAAAATTATTAAACAAAATAGTTCAAACACCTGGTCTTACTAATGTAGAAGTAACAGAAAAGTTACAAGAGGTACTTGGTCATACTCCAATACAAGTTTTTGTTGGAGCTTTTATAGGATTGATTGTAGGATTAATCTTTGGTTAGGACAATTGAGGATGAACTTATTTTATCCTAAGAAAGGGGAGCTATTATGGAAGATGTTGAAATTGCAAGAAATACTAAGCTAGATAAAATCAGTAAAATTGCAGAAAAGATAGGAATTGAGGAAGAAGAACTAGAACCTTATGGAAGATATAAGGCAAAAATTTCTTTAAAAGCTTTTGATAGACTAAAAAATAGAAAAAATGGTAAATTGATTTTAGTTACAGCAATAAATCCTACTCCATTAGGAGAAGGAAAAACAACAATGGCAATTGGACTAGCAGATGGACTTAGTAGAATTGGTAAAAAATCAATTTTAGCATTAAGAGAACCATCTTTAGGACCTGTATTTGGAATAAAAGGTGGAGCAACAGGTGGAGGATATTCTCAAATAGCTCCAATGGAAGAAATAAACTTGCATTTCACAGGAGATATACATGCAATAACATCTGCAAATAATCTATTATCTGCAATGATAGATAATCATATATATTTTGGAAATGAATTAGGTTTTGACAGAGTTACTTGGAAAAGGTGTGTTGATTTAAATGATAGACAATTAAGAACAGTAGAAACTGGTTTGTCAGAGGAAAAGAATATAGTTCCAAGACAAGATGGATTTGACATATCTGTTGCATCAGAAATAATGGCTATTTTCTGTTTGGCAACAGATATAGAAGATTTGAAGAGAAGAATAGGAAATATAATAGTTGGGTATACTAAAGAAAATAAACCAATCACAACAAAGGATTTAAAAGCAGATGGAGCATTAACAGTTCTTTTAAAAGATGCAATAAATCCAAATCTAGTTCAAACTTTGGAACATACTCCAGCAATTGTTCATGGTGGACCTTTCGCTAATATTGCACATGGTTGTAATAGCATAATTGCTACTAAAATGGCGCTAAAGTTAGGAGAATATGTAATTACAGAAGCCGGCTTTGGTGCAGATTTAGGAGCAGAGAAATTTTTAGATATTAAGTGTAGAAAAGCAGGAATAAAACCAGATGCAGTGGTATGTGTTGCAACAATTAAAGCATTAAAATATCATGGTGGAATGCCAAAAGAAGAAATAAAAAATGAAGATTTAGATGCTTTAGAAAGAGGATATGTAAATCTTTTAAGACATATTAATAATTTAAAAAATGAATTTGGACTAAATGTAATAGTTGCAATAAATAAATATAACCATGATACAGAAAATGAAATAAACTTTTTAAAAGAAAAGTTAAAACAAAGTGGAATTGAACTTAGCTTAGTTGAAAGTTGGGGAAAAGGTGGAGAAGGTGCAGAAGATTTGGCTGAAAAAATTGTAGAATTAACTGAAAAAAAATCTGACTTACATTATATATATGAATTAGAGATGAGCATAAAGGACAAAATAAATGCAGTTGCAAATAAAATTTATGGAGCAAGTGGAGTAGAATATTCAAAAGAAGCGGAAGATAAAATAGAGCAAATAGAAAAATTAGGATTTAAAAATTTACCAGTTTGTATTGCAAAAACACAATATTCTTTTTCAGATAATCCAAAAAATTTGGAATGTAAAGAACCATTTAACTTACATGTTCAAGACATTATATTAAAAGCAGGAGCTGAGTTTATAGTGGTAATTACAGGCAAAATAATGACAATGCCTGGACTTCCTAGAGTACCAGCAGCAGAGCAAATTGATTTGGATGAAAATGGAAATATAGTGGGAATATTTTAATTTTGATTTTTTATTTAAGAAGAAGTATATAAGAAAGCTAGCTGTATGTACATTTTTCAAATTTTTTGTTCTTTGTTGTCGAAGCCACTCATCATGCAAATAAAAATGATTTTATTTGCATGATGAGTGGCTTCTCCATTCGCACTCGCATTAAAATGCTCGTTTGGTCGCTACGCGAACTGCAAAATATTTCAAAATATACATACAGCTAGCTTTTTTATTAAATGAACTATATATTGTAGTTAGAACTTCATAAAGATAAAAAATATATTGTGATTCCTAATAAAAATATTCTTTTTCTTTGAATTAATGTGAATAAAAAATTAAGTAAATTGATTAATGTATAATTTCACCACTTTTGGATAAAATAAAGATAAAATTTATTTTAAAGAAAGTGGTGTCTTTTATGGCAATTAGAATAAAAAGAAATTTAAAGGCAATTTTAGTGATATTTATAGTTAGTTCTATATTTGTTTCATATAATGTGTTTTTTAGAAATAATGATGTATTTGCTTTATCAAAATATGGCTCGAGAGGAGAAGAAGTACGTACAATTCAAACAAAGTTAAAAAGATGGGGGTACTATAATGGAAATATTGATGGAATATATGGAAGCCAAACATTAGCTGCTGTTAAATGGTTCCAACAAAAAAATGGGCTTACTGTAGATGGGATTGCTGGTACAAAAACATTGCAAGCAATGGGAATATATAATTCATCTGGAAATAGTTCAAGTGGAAATTCAAGCTCTTCAACTAATTCAAGTGATTTGAATTTATTAAGCAGATTAGTATACGGAGAGGCAAGAGGAGAACCATATACAGGACAAGTTGCAGTTGCAGCAGTAGTTTTAAATAGAGTAAAAAGTAGTTCTTTTCCAAATACAATTGCAGGCGTAATATATCAAAAACGGTGCTTTTGATGTGGTTGCAGATGGACAAATAAATTTAACACCAAATGAAACTGCAAAAAAAGCTGCACAAGATGCACTAAATGGTTGGGATCCATCTAATGGGGCCATATACTATTTTAATCCTGCTACTGCTACAAACAAGTGGATTTGGTCTAGACCAATGACAGTAACAATAGGAAAGCACAGATTTTGTAAATAAATATTACAAGAATATTACAACAATATTACATTTTGATTACAAATACAAAAAACTATTGAAAAAAGCACACTAATAGTATAAAATAAAAACATACGATTAGTGTGTTTTTTTGTATAAATACATATAACGAAACGATAGAAGGGAGAGAAAATAAATGATGATAGCTGAAAGTCTTGAGACTGTACACACACACACACACACACACACACACACAATCATTTTATAAAAACACAAAAAATAAGATTTTAAAAATATATAAGAAATTAATAAAGATAATAAATATAAAAAGCAGGATAGGCTGTGTAATATGGATAAAAAACTATATAATATAGCCTATCCGTTTTATAACTAAAATATGCAAGAAAAAATGCGTGCAAAAAACAATAAATATATTGGAGGTGAAAATAAAATGGAAACAAAGGATAAATATTCATAATAAAAAATAGCATAAAAGAATATTAAATATGATAAATAATGTATATATAAAAGAATTTAAGGAAAAAATAAAAAATAGGAGGAAGTTGAAAATGAATAGTAATGAAAAAAGATGGATAGTGTTATTGATTGCAGTAGTAGTCATAGCAATAGTGCTAATAGTAGTATTAACAGGAAATAAAGGAAAAGAAGGGCAAATAGACCAAGGAGCAGGACAAGAAATAGAAGCAAATGAAGAAAAATATACAGAAGAATTAGCAGATGGAACAAAAATAAATACAAGTGAAGAATTTAACTCAAGTAAGAAATATGGAAACTTAGAAATAAGTAATATTCAATTTACAGAAAAAGATGGAATGAGTGTATTACTAGCAGATGTAAAAAATACAGGAAATACAAAACATGAAGTAGAAGTAGTAAAAATAACAATATTAGGAGAAAACGGAGAAACAATAACAGAAATAAAACCAATAATAGGAGAGATAGAACCAGGAGAGACAATCAAGTTAAATGCAAGTATAACAGCAGATGTAACAAATGCGAAAGATTTCAAAATAGAAGCAGTAAAATAAAAGAGAAAACAAGAAGAAAAAGGAGGGAATGCAAGTGGATAAAACAAAAAAAGAAAAGCTAAAGAACCAAAAAGGAATAACACTATTAGCATTAGTAATAACAATAGTAATTCTAATAATTCTAGCAACAGTAACAATAAACTATACATTTGGAGACAATGGATTAGTAAGCTATGCAGAGAAGGCTAAATTAGAGACAGAAATAGCAAGTGCAAGAGAACAAATAGAATTAGTGCTATCAGAGGCAGGAGTAGAAAAGACATTTAATAGTGAATATGATGAGAATGGATTCCTAGACGATTTTGTAGAAGCAAGATTAAAAGGAGTAGAACTAGACTCAGATGAAATAACATATGAAGGATTTATATTTCCATTAGATAGAAGTGTACCGAAACTAGGAGAAGGAGAACCGGCTCTAGTAACAGGCCCAAGAATAAGAGAAGTAAAAGTAACAGAAACGACAACAAATAGTATAAGTATAGAGGTAGACGCAAGAAATGCAGCAGGAGGAAAATACACATACTGGTATAAAAAAGAAGGAGAAACAGATTGGATAGAAGCACTAGCAAATTCAGATTCAAATAAATACACATATGAAGGACTAGAAGAAAATGTGATATACAACATAAAAGTAAAAGTAGAAACAAAAGAAGGAAATACAGAAAAAGGAACGAATATGAACACAGGAGAAATACCAAAAGGAACAATACAATTTACAGAGGCAGAATGGATAGGAGACGGAACAGCAAAAGTAACAATAAGTACAAGTACAGAAGGGTATCAACTACAATATATCATAATAAAACAAGGAGAAAGTACAGATGGAATAGAAAATATGGTATGGACAAATACAACAAGAGGAAGTGAAATAACAGAACTATATCATGGAGATACAGTATATGGAAGACTATGGGATGGAAAAAACCAAAGTGACTATGCAAGTGCAAGTGTAGAAGATAAAACAGCACCAGTAGTAAATGTAACAGGAGGAACAACAAGTAATAGTGTAAAAGTAAATGTAAATGCAGTAGATGAACAAAGTGGAATGAAAGATAGCCCAACATACACATATAGAATAAAAGTAACAGGAGAAGCAGATAGCACATACACAACACCAGGAAATGCAAATGGAATAACAGCAAGCACATATACATTTACAGGACTAACCCAAGGAACAAACTATACAGTAAGAGTACAAGTGAATGGAGATAAAGCAAATAATATAGGAATAGGAACATTAGAAAATCAAACAACAGCAACAGTAGGAGGAGCAACAGAAGGGTTAACAACAGGAAATATAACAGCTAGCACACCAACATGGAGTAATGGAACAGCAAGTATTAAACTAAGTACAAGTACAGGATATAAAATAATGTACCAAAAAAATACAACAACAGGCCAATGGACAGAAATAGCAAATGGAGGAACAATTTCAGGATTAAATCACAATGATACAGTATATGCAAGACTATATGATGGAAACAATTATGGAGATTATGCAAGTGTAACAATACAAGATAAAATAGCACCAACAATAAGTAGTTTTACAGCAACAAATGTAACATATAACAGTATAACAGTACAAGTAAATGCAACAGATGAAGAAAGTGGTATAGCAAGTTACACATACACAATAAATGGAGGAAGTCAAGCAAGCACAACATCAGCAAGTCATACATTTAATGGATTAAATGCAAGTACATCATATACAATACAAGTAATAGTAATAGATAGAGCAGGACAAACAGTACAAGAGAGCATACAAGTAACGACAAAACAGCTAACAGTAGCAGATTTCAAAGGAGAAGGAACAAAATTTACAGAAACAACACCAATAAAAGATGATTTAGATAATACAGTATATATCCCAGGAGGATTCCATTTAGCAACAGATAGTGCAACAAAGGTAGAAGGAGGAATAGTAATCCAAGATGATTATGGAAACCAATTTGTGTGGATACCAGTAGGAACATATAAGACAAGTAGTGGAAATAAAACAAATGAATTAAGTAGAAGAACATTTACATCAAGTGGAGCAACAACAGTAAGTGGAGATACAGTAATAGAATCATATTACTATGGAGAAGGAGATAGCCGTTCAGTAGCAAGTGGAACAATAGGAGCATTTAAAACAAGCGCAACAAATCATGGAGGATTCTATATTGGTAGATATGAACAAGGAACTGGAAATGTATGTAAGGCAGGACTAATACCGTATGGAAGTATAACAAGAGATTCAGCAAAGTTTATAGCAGAAAGAATGTATGATGGAAAAAGTGAAATAAAAGCAACAACTCAGTTAATAAGTAGTTATGCATGGGATACAGCATTAAACTTTATCTGTCAAACAAATAGTGCAGGATATACATTAGCAACAACAACTAGTTATAGATATGGAAATATAGGAACAAATCGTATAACAAAAACAGGAGAATATGCAGCAGATAACTATAGTAATATCCATGATTTATTAGGTAATTGTAATGAATGGACCACAGAGTACAGTA
Source organism: uncultured Clostridia bacterium (assembly GCA_944390515.1). Classification (GTDB taxonomy): domain Bacteria; phylum Bacillota; class Clostridia; order TANB77; family CAG-508; genus CALXVA01. The sequence goes on along the minus strand of CALXQG010000021.1, from coordinate 3,114 downwards.
CCAACGGCATGACCGACTGCGTGGGGCGTGGTGGCACTGAACGTGTTTATGGTTCTTACGCTGCTTTTCGATTCTCCTTCGTATATTCCGATAACCATGCAGACATGAGTTTTAGGATTCAGCTTTATGTGTAGAACTGTAAGCTGACAGAAAAAAGCAAATCGACATAAAAAATAGTTGTATATGTCAATAGAAAAATGCACTTTTTTTCCAATTTAAAAATGTATGAAAATTCCAGTTTGAAATATACCTTGGTGGGGACTAAAGCCCCACCTTTTAAAATCTTCTTTTTTCTTCTTCAAGTATAGCTTCTTCGCTATATAAATCAAATAGTGTGTAGATTATACAATATCTAAATTTGAAATAATAAAAAAATATAAGAACATACTAAAAAGCTAAAAAGGTTCAATATGAAAATTATAATAATCTATTAGCAAAGGTAAATTTGCAAATTGGAAGTTTCAAAAATTATAATAGTAGAAAATTTATATTAAATTATACAAATTCACTACCAAAAGATACTATGAAAATTTTAAAATTTAATAATGACAAATATAAAAATAGTTAATTCTAATTATATTTAGTAATCTCTACAAAAAAGCACTTGAAAAGAGTGCTTTTTTAGTGTAAAATGTATAAATGATTTAAGAGTTAAGACGGTATATATACAACTAAAAATAAATGTAAAATAAAGGAAGAGAAGAAAATGATTTCATATTTAAAAGGTAGTCTAGAAACAAAAAATATAGATAGTGTAGTTATAGAAGTTGGAGGAATTGGATATAAAGTATTTATGTCTAGAAGTTCTTTAGATAAAGTGGGAGAAATAGGAAAACAAGTAAAGGTATTTACATATATGAGGGTAAGAGAAGACGACATTAGCCTATATGGTTTTTGCACAAATGAGGAGCTAAAAATGTTTGAACAATTGTTAGGTGTAAGTGGAATAGGAGCAAAATCAGCTCTTACCATTTTATCTAATATATCTCCATCAAGCTTTGCATTAGCGATAATTTCAGGAGATATAGCTGTTTTAAAATCATTACCAGGAATAGGTGCAAAGTCAGCACAAAGAATGATTTTGGAATTAAAAGATAAGTTAAAAACAGAAGATGCTATTGAAGCTGATATTGCTAATGTAGAATATGTACCAGTAAATAATAATGCAAAAGATGCAATAGATGCTCTTCAAGTTTTAGGATATGCACGAAAAGATATAGAGCAAGTTATGTCTAAAATAGATACAAATAACTTATCTGTTGAAGAGATTATTAAACAAGGACTAAAATATTTAGGAAATTAATAATGGCGCGAAAAGGCCGGTCCCTATCGTGCCAACGAAAGGAAATTTTGTATGGATTTAAGTAAGCCACTAGCATATAGAATGAGACCAAAGACACTAGAAGAATATGTGGGACAAGAACATATTTTAGGAAAAGATAAAATTTTATATAGAACAATTAAGGCAGACAGACTATCAAGTATTATTCTTTGGGGGCCACCAGGATGTGGTAAGACTTCTCTTGCTAGAGTAATAAGCAATACAACTAAATATAAATTTAAAAGAATAAATGCTGTGACATCTGGAGTTGGAGATATAAAAAGTGCAGTAGAAGAGGCTAGTAATTTGCTATTAAATCCAAGTGGAAGATGTATTTTATTTATAGATGAGATTCATAGATTTAATAAATTACAACAGGATGCACTATTGCCTTATGTAGAAAATGGAACTGTGATTTTAATTGGGGCAACTACAGAAAATCCATATTTTGAGGTAAATAAGGCTTTAATATCAAGGTCAATGGTGTGCAGATTAAATCCTCTTACAGAAGATGATATTTATACTGTTTTAAAAAGGTCATTAACTGCAGAAGAAGGACTAGGTAGTTATAATATAAAAATAGATGATGAGACTTTAAGAAAAATAGCAGAGGTTTCAAATGGAGATGTTAGAACAGCATTAAATGGACTTGAAGTCGCAGTATTAACTACTAATTTAGATGAAGATGGATATATACATATAACAAATGATATAGCTGCTGAATGTGTTCAAAGAAGAAAAGCTATATTTGATAAAAATGGAGATAGTCATTATGATAATATTAGTGCATTTATAAAGTCTATGAGAGGAAGTGACCCTGATGCTACAGTATTCTATTTGGCTAGAGCAATAGATGGAGGAGAAGACCCTGTGTTTTTGGCAAGGAGAATAGTTATTGCAGCAGCAGAAGATGTGGGATTAGCAGATCCACAAGCTCTTGTTATTGCTACTTCTGCAATGCAAGCAGTTACAATGGTTGGAATGCCAGAAGGTAGAATAATTCTATCAGAAGCAGCAATATATGTAGCTTTAGCAAAAAAGTCAAATGCTTCATATGTTGCAATAAATCAAGCTTTAGAAGATGTGAAAAGCAAAGATACAGGAGAAATTCCAATGCATATTAGAAATGCACCAGCAGAAGGAATGAGTGAATTTGGTTATCATGAAGGATACAAATATCCGCATGATTATCCAGGACATTGGGTGGAACAGCAATATTTGCCAGATAAAATGCTAGGAACAAAATATTTTAATATGGATGAATAAAGAACTATTTGGATGGAGGTCTATTATAAAAAAACACCCATATTAGACTAAAAGTTTAATATGGGTGTCTTTTAAGTTTATCCTTCTTCGATTGTTACACTATTTCCGTTATCTTGAGCATCTACTATTTGATTTTTCTTAGCTCTTTTTTTATCGCTTTTGAACATTTCTGCTGCTGTACCTAAACTAGATAGAGCAGATGTTGCTTCAAAAGGAATAAATACTTTATTTGCTTCTCCATTAGCCACTTCTTTAAGTGCTTCTAAAGATTTTAATTGTACCAAAGTTTCATCTGGTTTTGCTTTCATTATAGCATCATATACCATATGTACTTCTTCAGCTTTAGCTTCAGCAACTTTCTTTATAGCTTCAGCTTCACCGGCAGCTCTTCTAATTCTTGCTTCTCTATCAGCTTCAGCTTCTAGAATAGCAGCCTCTTTCTTACCTTCGGCAAGTGTGATTGCAGATTGTCTTTCACCTTCTGCTTGAAGGATTAAAGCTCTTTTATTTCTTTCTGCATTCATTTG
>CALXQG010000020.1 GCA_944390515.1 uncultured Clostridia bacterium | reverse complement strand
AGATGGGACTCGAACCCACGGTCTTCAGTGCCACAAACTGACGCGTTAACCAACTACGCTACATCCACCATCTTCAAGTAACTGCATTTACTATTTTACCCCATTTTATATGTTTTTGTCAACTATTTTTTCATAATTTCTGCTTATTTTGTGTTTAATTGTTCCTAAATTTTTTATTTTATACTTCTCTAGCCCATATAATAAGTCTTCTTTTTGTATCATCTGTACATGTTGTTAATGAGATTTCTCTTTTACCATTAGTGTCCCTATTCATATAATCTGAGTCACTAGTACTAGTTTCATATTTTTTATATATTTCATAGGTTACCTTTTTTCCATCTGTTCCAGTAATATATATTTTGTCTCCATTTTTTAATCTTTTATTATTTGAAAAGAATGTTCCATTTCTATAGTTATGTCCCGCAAATACAGTGTTTCCAATTTCATTTAGTTCTATTGTATCTGGATACATTTTTACTATTGCAACATTTAATGACTTAATACTCATATCATGATCTGCTATAATTGGATATTTGACATTTGTAGCTGGGATTTCTATTTTCCCAATCATATCATACCCCATATATTGTACATTTGTTCCCGAACTAGTATTGTCACTTTCTGTGTTAGTATCTGGATAAATCGTATTCAAATCAACATTTGGTTGTACATCATTTAAAATTGTATTTTCTTGAGGTTTAGATACAATCTTGTTTACTTGGTCATCAAACTCATTCATTGCTTCTCCAGATGCTGTTTCTACATAATGTTTTCTATATACATCTATTCCAAAAAATATAAGTAAACCTACAATTGCAACAATTACTATTATCAAAATTACAGTTAAAGCTTTACTATATTTACTATTAAACATATTTTTTCCTCCTTGTACATTTGATTACATAAATATATTATACCACAAATCACTTATATAATCCATACTTTTGTGCGTCTTTTATGTTGTTTTTTACCTTTTATCCTACAATTTTGTCACCAAGTTTTTTTCCGCCTAAAATATGAAAATGAATATGCATAACTTCTTGTCCAGAATCTTTTCCGCAATTTGCAATAACTCTAAATCCTTGTTTTGAAAATCCATTATCTATTGCAATTTTATTTATCACTTCATATATGTGTGATATTAATTTTCCATCTTCTTTTGTAACATCTAATAATGTTTCTATATGTTTTTTAGGAACTACTAATATATGAATAGGTGCTGCTGGATTTATATCTTTAAAAGCTATTACTTCTTCATCCTCATATACTATTTCTGAAGGAATTTCTTTATTAATTATTTTGCAAAAAATACAATCTTCCATGTAAACTACCTCTCTTTTTAATAAATTTTATATTCAAGATAGGACAGAACAAGCCCGTCACTAATTGTCCTATTCTAGTATTGCTTTGATTCTTCTAACTCCTGCTGAGCTTGACTCTTCTTTTTTTATTTTGAAATGTCCTAATTCTCCTGTGTGTGAAACATGGGGTCCCCCACATATTTCTTTGCTGAAGTCACATATTGTATATACTTTGACTTTATCTCCATATTTATTTTCAAATAATCCCATTGCTCCAGATTTTTTTGCTTCTTCTAATGTCATTTCTTCACATGTTACTGGCAAATCTCTTTTTATTTGCTCATTTACAATGTCTTCTACTTGTTGTAATTGCTCTTTAGTCATTTTTTCTGGATGTGAAAAATCAAATCTTAATCTCTCTGTGGTTATATTAGATCCCTTTTGTTTTACATGCTCTCCTAATACTATTTGTAGTGCTTTATGTAATAAATGTGTTGCAGTGTGATATGCTATTGTTTTTTCATTTTGTTCAGCTAATCCACCCTTAAATTTTTGTTCACTACCCATTCTTGATTTTTCTTGATGCTCTTTAAATAATTTTTCAAATTCTGTATTGTCAATTTCAAATCCTTGTTCTCTTGCTAAGTCTGCTGTAATTTCTGGTGGGAAACCATATGTCTCATATAGTTTAAATATAGTTTGTCCATCTATAGTATTTTTATTCTCTTGTTTTGCTTTATTTATAGCTTTTTCAAACTCTTTTTCACCATGTGTTAGTGTTTTCATAAATTTATCTTTTTCTTCGATTATTACTTGTTTAATAACTTCTCTATTTTTTTCTAATTCTGGATACATTTCTTTTAAAATATCTATATCTAAATCAATTAAATTGCCTAATTCGTCTAGATTTATTTGTAATTTATTTAGATGTCTTGACATTCTTCTAATTAACTTTCTTAAAACATATCCCCTGTCTACATTAGATGGTCTTCCACCATCGCAAATTACCATCATACTAGCTCTTAAATGTTCTGTTACAATTCTTCTACTTTCCATATTATCTTTTCCTGCAAGTTGTTGTAACTTTTCCATTATAGGTGCAAAAATTTCTGTATCAAATGGTGTTTGTTTTCCTTGTAAAAGCATTGTCATTCTTTCTAATCCTAATCCTGTGTCTACATTATGTTGTTTTAATTTCTCATATTTCCCTTCTTTTGTTTTATAGTATTCCATAAATACATTGTTCCATATTTCAACATATTTTCCGCAATCACAAGATGGTTGACATTCAGGTGAACATGCTGGTTTTCCAGTATCATAAAACATTTCTGTATCTGGTCCGCATGGTCCTTCTTCTCCTGCAATCCACCAATTGTCATCTTTTCCATAATAATATATTTTATTCTCTGGAATTCCTGCTTTTTTCCAACATTTTGCTGTAAGCTCATCTCTTGGAGCATCTTCATCTCCTGCAAAACAAGTTACAGATAATTTTTCAACTGGGATTCCTAATTCCTTTGTTAAAAATTCAAAACTCATTGCTATTGATTCTTCTTTGAAATAATCTCCTAATGACCAATTTCCTAACATTTCAAAATATGTTAAGTGACGATTATCTCCAACTTCATCTATATCATTGGTACGTAAGCATTTTTGATAATCTGTAAGGCGTGTACCTTCTGGATGTTTTTCTCCTAATAAATATGGCACTAATGGTTGCATTCCTGCTGTTGTAAATAATACAGATGGATCATTTTCAGGTATTAGTGGAGCACTTGGAATAACCTTATGACCATGATTCTCAAAAAATTTCAAATATTTGTTTCTAATCTCAATTGCTTTCATTTATATTCTCCTATCTTTTATTTTATAATTACCTCTATATTTTTTATCTTTATTAAAGTATAATTTATCTAAAGTACTGTTCTATACCTTTAAAATTATATTACATAATTTAACAAATTGCAATGATAAAATAAAAAAAATGGCGGATTAGCCTCCGCCTTTTCTAACACTCCTTCTATGAATTCTACCTCTTTCCTTTTCAATCTGTTCATGAATTTCTCAACTCTCATATAGTGCACCTAACAATGCCATAGTGATGATTCCTAATACTTTAGTCGTTACCAGAACAATCAAATCGTTACTTTCAGCACCAATTAAAAGAACAAGAAAACCACCCCAAAAAAGAAAACCAGCCCACTTCATAACAAAAAATGCTCCTTTCAGTTGTCACCGCAATTGCATCGCGACTTGTCAAAAAAACTCTCTCTTTTTATTATATCATTTAACTTATTTTATGTCAATTTTATAATCTATGAAAAATACCCCTTAAAAAGTAAAAATGGCGGATTATTCTCCGCCTTTTGATAGCACTTCTTCTTGTATGCGTTTTAAATTTTCTCGTTTCTCCCTGGATAGATAATTTAACCCATTGAAAAAATAGATTCGAGATATCTCCTTGCTTATATCATCTTCAATCTTTTCCAATTTCTTCCTCTGTATTTTTAATGTCTGTTCATTTTCTTGATCTTGAAAAATTTCATGATGATTTTCCATGGATTCCGAATAAAATCTCTCCTGTTCTTCCTTATAATTTTCATAATTTTCACAGACCAATTTATAACTCTGTAAAACTTTTTTTCTGTCGAAATAGATATGAATTGTCCATGCTATAGCAATAATACCAAGTAATGTAAATATTATATTGGCATATAAGTTATCACTTAAAAAGGCAATTGCGAAAGAGATAAAGATTACAACCAAAGAAAAATAAAACCGCTTCATAATAAAAAATGCTCCCTTCTGTTGTCGATGCAATAGCATCATGACTTATCAAAAAATTACCTTTATTATTATATCATTCAATTCACTTTATGTCAATTTCAGGATTTTCTTGAAAATCGCCTCTCCTTTTCTTATGTATTATCTTTTATTCCAAATATTAATTTCACAAATCCTCTAAGAAACTTTGGAACTTTTTTAACAACAATAGTCATCCTCATTCCCTCCTCTTTAAGAAATAATCTAGCAACATAGCCACATTAGTCCTACTGCTACAATTACTATTCCTATAATAAATAACCATCCAGATATAGGAAGTAATAATACTAGCAATATTCCTAATCCTGTTCCTATTAAACAAACTGCAATTGTCTTTTTTAATGCACACAACATATTATTACCCCCTAGTGCAATATGTTTTAATTTTTTAAACATATCTTTATCTTTTGTATATTATATTAAGATTTTACATTATTTGTTACCATTTTATGGCTACTATTCATTTTATAATAATTATGATATAATTTAATATATAAAATTTGGAGGTACATTAATGAATAAAAATAAAGCAATAGAAATAATTGAAATATTGAAAAATACATATCCTGATGCTAAATGTAGTCTTGATTTTACTACTCCTTTTGAAATGCTTGTAGCAGTAGTGTTGTCTGCACAATGTACAGATGAAAGAGTAAATAAAACTACACCCAGCATTTTTAGTAAATATTCTACTCCAGAAGATTTTGCTAATATTCCTTTAGAAATTTTAGAAGAATTAGTACATCCTTGTGGTTTTTATAAAAATAAAGCAAAAAACATTAAATTAACTGCTAATAAGATATTAAATGATTTTAATGGTAAAGTTCCTGAAACTATGGAAGAATTGCTTACACTTCCTGGAGTCGGTAGAAAAACGGCAAATGTTATAATGCTAGAAGCTTTTAATAAACCTCAAGGCATTGCTGTTGATACACATGCAAAAAGACTCTCAAATCGTATTGGTTTTTCAAAAGAAGAAACACCTGAAAAAATAGAAAAAGATTTACTTAAATTATTCCCATATGAGTATTTAAAGGATATAAATCATGTACTCATATATCATGGTCGTGCTATTTGTACTGCACGTTCTCCTAAATGTACTAATTGTCCTATTAAAGAATATTGTAATTATTTTAAATCTAAAGTTTAATTAAAATAATGCATATTTTATCTTATTTCACTTCATAATATATGTTATGGGGTGATTTTACTTTGACTAACATAAATTGTTCTTCTAATTGTAAATATCAATATGATGGAAAGTGCTATTTTAGCAATGTGAAAACTCAGAAAATATCCGCTAATAAAGATTGTATCTATTTTATTAACAAATCAAATTCTTGACAAAAATACCATAAAATTATATTATATGAATATAATTTTATGTAAGGAGGGATTTTTGTGAAAATCAAGATTTGGAGCAAAATAATGTTATCTTGTTTATTAATATTATTTTGCATTTTTTCTATCAATGTTTTTGCAACTATAGAACCTAGAGAAGTATCTTCTGAATCAAATGAAGTTATGCCTATTTCAGAAGCTGGTATTTCTCAAACTAACAATTATAAAGATTCTGATTTATTTCTATATGATGTGAATGTAGATTTATCAGACACTGTAAATGGTAATGTCTTTATTTATGCACAAACTGTTAATATTTCAGGTGAAATTTATGGTGATGTATTTGTAATAGCAGATACAATTAACATTGCTGAAAACGCCTTAATACATGGAAATATTTTTGCTTTGTCAAGTAGCTTATCTGTTTCAGGAATAGTTTCTGATATATTCACAATGTCAGATAGTGTTACATTAAATTCTACTGGAATAATTAGTAGAAATATTTATGCAACAGCATCTAATATAGATGTTTCAGGAAAAATTTCTAGAGATGCAAATTTAAGTGTAAATACTCTAACATTAAATGAGAATTCTTCTATAGAAGGAAATTTAAACTATTCTTCAGAAAATGAAGCACAAATTACTGATAATGTAGTCAAAGGTAATGTTAATTTTAATCAAATTAAAGCAAATACAGAAAACCAAATAATCTCAATAATCTTTAGTATTATTAAAACTTTAATATTATCATTTGTGATTATAATGCTTCTATTATGGATTGCTCCAAAATTTAAAGAAAGAGTTAGTGAAATCTTAGCAAAGAAAAGTTTAAAATCATTTGGAATTGGACTTCTTGTTTTCTTTGGTACAATAATTGGTGCATTTATATTACTCCTATTCTTATATGGATTTGCTGCGAATGTAGCTGTTTTAGCAGTTGCAATACTAATCATAGCTTGTGTTATATCACCTACCGTATTTAGCATGGCAATAGGTCAACTACTTGCAAATAAATTTAAGTTAAATGGAAATACAGCATATGTACTATTATCACTTTTAGTTATGCTAATTGTTAAATTAATAGGTTACATACCATATATAGGTTTGCCAGTATCAATTATAATATTTATTTTAGGATTAGGAATAATGTGTATTAATTCATATAAAAGAACTGCATAATATTTATATATGTTAATTAGTATAAAAGAACACTATAGCATTTTGCTATAGTGTTCTTCTTTCTTGTTATCTATTTCCTCCGCAACCACAATTACAAAATAGTATTAAGAAAATAAGTATGAAAAATAACATACTGTTATCTCCGCATCCACATCCTCCAAATAGGTTGTTTAAGAAACCACCATTGTTATTACAGCAACATCCTCTATCTTCTTCTTGCATATTTACCATCCTTTCTGAGGGTATTCCCTCCATCTATTTATATACATTATGCAAAAATCTATTTTTTGTTACTAGATTAATTTTTATATTTAAAAAAAGTATATATTTATATATTTTCATAAATCCTATTATCTTTAAATCAATTGATTTTTTATTATAAATATACTATAATTAATTTGTCGATAAATGAGATTTTAACACTTTTTAAAATTAATAATTTAGGAAAGGATGATAATTCTATGAATAATACAGTTGAACTTTTATCACCTGTTGGAGACTTTGATTGTTTAAAAGCTGCTGTGCAAAATGGTGCAAATAGTGTGTATTTTGGTGGTAATTTATTTAATGCTAGAGCATCTGCAACAAATTTTGGTTATGAAGAATTAGAAAAAGCTATAAATTATTGTGCTTTAAGAAATGTTAAAACTCACCTAACCTTAAATACTCTCATTAAAGATTTTGAATTTGAAGATGCTGTATTACTTGCAAAAAAAGCGTATGAGCTTGGAATTAGTGCTTTAATAGTTCAAGATATTGGCCTTGCACAATTCTTAATGAAACTATTTCCAGATCTTCCTATTCATGCAAGCACTCAAATGACTGTACATAATTTAGAAGGTGTTCAGGAATTAGAAAAACTTGGTTATTCAAGAGCTGTATTATCAAGGGAACTTTCTATACAAGAAATAGAATTTATATGTGCTAATTCTAATATTGAAATAGAGACCTTTATACATGGGGCTTTATGTATTTCTTATTCTGGTCAATGTCTTTTCTCTAGTATGATTGGAGGTAGGTCTGGGAACAGAGGTAGATGTGCTCAACCTTGTAGACTTCCTTATGAATTAATTGAGAAAAATTTTGACAATGAAGCTAAAATTTCTAAGTTTAGAAATAACGAGAAAGTTATTGATAAAGGTTATTTAATAAGTCCTCGTGATTTATGTGCATTAGATTTTATTCCTTCTCTCATAGATGCTGGTGTTAAATGTTTCAAAATAGAAGGAAGGCTAAAATCTCCTGAATACGTTGCCACTGTTACAAGAATTTATAGAAAATATATTGATCTATACTTATCTGGAGACCAATATGTGGTTGATGAAAAAGATATAAAAGAATTAAAACAAATTTTTAATAGAGGTGGATTTTCTTCTGGGCATTTGGCTACTAAACCTAATCATGATTTAGTTTTCAAAGAAAAGCCTAACAATATGGGACTATATGTTGGAAATGTTGCTGGATACAATAAACTTAAAGGTCATATCAAGTTACTACTTAATGAAAATTTAGCAATTGGAGATACAATTAATTTTGAAAATGAAAATACTAAATACACTATTTCTGAACTTATAATTGATAATTCAAATGTTGTTAGTGCTAAAATAGGCAGTAAAGTTGTAATTGGTAGAATGAAAGGTAATATTCATATAGGAGATAAAATATATAAATTATCTAGCAAAACTCAAATTATAAATGCCCAAGAATCGTATCAAAAAGAAAATATTAAATTACCTGTAAAATGTAAACTTACTGTCAAAAAAGGCGAACCTATAACAATTGAAGCAAATTTATATGGATTATCCGACAAATTATATAAAAATGTATTCACTAAAATACAATCTTCTTTAGTCCCTGAAAAGGCTATAAATCAACCTACTTCAAAAGAAAGAATAATTGCTCAATTAACTAAAACTAATGATACACCTTTTGAATTTCAAGATATTTCATTAGATATGGATACAGATATATTTATACCAAGTATAAAGGAATTAAATGAAATTAGAAGAATGACTTTATCAAAGTTAGAAAATATGATAATTGCAAAAAATAAAAGAGAAAGTCCTTTTGAAGAAGACAAATTAGATATTATTTATAGTAAATTTCAAAATACATATTTAAATAAATCTAAGTCTGTTGATGTTGAAGAAAAAACTATATCTGTTTATTTTAATACAATTAATACAGATTTTGACTATAGTAAATTGTCTAAAAACTATATTTCTAATGTATACATACCTTTGAGATTTTTTATGAGAAAGGATTGTGCAAAAGCGTTAGAAAATATTACTTCTAATTTTAAAACATATATTTACATGCCTGCAATTATTAAGGCTAATTATAAAAATATCATAAAACATGGTTTAGAAGATTTAATAGATAAATTTAATATAGCAGGATTTGTTGTATCCAGTCTAGGTGATTTTGTCTTACTTGAAAAATATAAAAAGAAATATGAATTTATAGGTAATTTTTCTTTGAATGCATTTAATACAAACTCTATTAATATATATAATTCTTTAGGAATAAAAAGAATTACTCTATCCCCTGAATTAAATTTAAGTGATATAACTTCTATAGTAGAAACTGAAAAAGAGCATATTCCTCTTGAATTAATTGTATATGGAAATATGCCTATAATGAAAATGAATTACTGTGTGCTAGGAGTTTCTAATTTATGCTATCCAAAATGTCAAATGCATTGTGGATCTAATAATAAATATTACTTAAAGGATAGACTTGGTTTTAATTTTAGAATTTTACCAGATAATATTCAAACTGTTACAACAATTTTCAATAGTAAAACCACTTGTATAACTCATATTAATTCAGGAATACAAAATCTTAGAATTGATATACTAGATGAGAATATAGATGAAATCAATAATATAGCTAAATCAGCTTATACATGTGAAAAAATTGATGGAAACCAATATACATATGGTAACTTAAATAGAGATGTATAAAAGCAAAGAGTTTTTTCTCTTTGCTTTTTATACTGCTTTTAGTGTCTTGCAGTTAATTTTATTATCAAATCCATATTATCATCTTTTGCAGCTTTATTTCTTCGTATTGCACCACATTTTTTGCATCTAAATATTATTACATATCCCTTTTTACTATCTATTTCTGCTCCAATTGGCTCTAAAATTCCATGACAATTTTCTTCCCTATCTCCTGGATTTATATCTACATGCTTAGAGTGTAAGCATTTTGGGCAATGATTTCTACATGAATATCCTAATGGTTTTACCTTTTCTCCACAATTTTCACAAATAAATTCTTCATCTATCTCTGTAAACTTTCTTCCCATTTTTGTTCCTTTCTGGCTACTTTACACATTGAATATGCTTCCTCCAATAAATTCTCTTAGTAATGAATTTTTTGGTATGAATTCATCTCCAATATCATCAAAATATTTTAATAATTCATATAATGATTTTACTTCAGAATATTCTGGATGAGTATTATCTATAGCTTTTAACAATGGCATTGCATATTTTTTCAATACAGATATTTCATATATTAGAGAAGTATTAAACATACTGTCTGCATCTTCTTGGAATGGAAATATGTATTTTTCTTCTCCCCTATTTACCATATCCCAATTTTGTAATGTATTTAAAGCATCATATCCTCTAAAATTATTATCTCTAACTATTCTTCTTAATAATCTAGTATCCGTAGTAGATATTCTGTTATAATAATCTATATTTAATACAGTTAAAGCACTAATATATATTTTATATTTTTGCTCATTTGGTATTGCTTCTGTAAGTTTATCATTCAAACAATGAATTCCTTCTATTACAAGAACTTCATTATTTCTCATTTTTATTTTGTTTCCATTATATATTTTTGTACCAGTTTTAAAATCAAAAATTGGAAGTTCTACTTCTTTTCCTTTTAACAACTTGCTTAAATGATCATTAAATAGTTCTAAATCAATTGCCTCTAGTCTTTCAAAATCGTATTTTCCATTTTCATCCCTTGGTGTATCTTTTCTTTCTACAAAATAGTTGTCAACAGAAATTGTAATTGGTTTTATTCCATTAAGTTTAAGTTGTATTCCCAATCTTTGTGCAAATGTGGTTTTTCCAGATGATGATGGTCCTGCAATTAATATGATTTTTACACCTTTCCTTCTTACAATTTTATCTGCAATATCCGATATTTTTTTCTCATGTAATGCCTCTGCCAAAAGAATTAGCTCTTTTTCTTTTCCCTCTTGGATTTTTTTATTTAATTTATAGATTGTGTTAATATCTAAAACTGAATGTATATCTTCATATTCCTCTAAAGTATGTAAAAGTTTTTTAGTTTCTATATATTTATCTATTTTATTTGGAGTTCTCTTATCTGGATATCTTAATAAAAATCCATCATGATACTTTATTATTTCAAATAGTTTCATATAGCCTGTACTTATTGGCATAACTCCATAATAATAGTTATAATAATTCTCACAGAAATATAATGACACATTACTTTTATACTTATTATCTAGCTGAAGCCTTCCTCTTAAAGTTTTTTCCTTTTGATAAAACTTTTCGGCCTCTTCCTTTGTCATCTCTATTTTCTTTATTGGCAAATCCTTATTAATAATATCTTGCATTTCTTCTCTTATATTCGTAATCATTTCATTGGTAACTTTCATGTTGTCTACACTACAATAAATAGAGTTGGACAACTGGCAATTTACAGTAATAAGTGCTTTTGGATATACTCTATTAAAAGCCATTGACATTATATAAAGTATTCCCCTTTGATACACTCTTCTTCCATCTCTTGTAGTTATATCTATTGGTTCAACCCTTTCTAAATTATTAGTTTCATATTCCAATGACCTAACTTCATTTTCATACTTACATGCCAATATTTTTTTCTCATTGTCTTGTTTAAATTTTTCTAAAGCTTTCATAGTTTACCTCCTTATAGCTCTAAAAGCTATGACATTTTTTCTTTTATCTTAACTAAAGTATTTAGTGCTTCAATTGGTGTTAACTCATTAACATCTACTTTATCTAGTTCATGTGCTAATTCAGCAAGTTTATAGTTATACATACTTAACTGTCCATCTGCCACATTTTTCTCTTGTTTTTCTATCTTCTTGTTATTCAATACATTTCTTTTCTCTATAGATTTTAATATTTCATTTGCTCTTTTTGTAACAATTTGTGGCACACCTGCTAGTTTTGCTACATGTACTCCATAGCTTTCATCAGTTCCACCTGGCACAATTTTTCTTAAAAAGATTATGTCTTCCCCTTTTTCTTTAACTGCTATAGAATAATTTTTTACTCCTTCTAATTTATTTTCCAAATCTGTTAATTCATGATAATGTGTTGCAAATAATGTCTTTGCTCCACATTTTTCACTATCTGAAATATATTCAGCAACTGCCCATGCTATAGAAAGTCCATCATATGTTGATGTTCCTCTTCCTATTTCATCTAATATTACTAAACTATTATTTGTTGCTTCTTTTAAAATTTGTGCAACTTCCATCATTTCTACCATAAATGTACTTTGTCCCATGCTTAAATCATCTGATGCTCCTACTCTTGTAAAAATTTTGTCTACTACACCTATTCTTGCATATGATGCAGGTACAAAACTTCCCACTTGTGCCATTAATGTTATTAAAGCAACTTGTCTCATATATGTAGATTTTCCTGCCATATTTGGACCTGTTATAATAGATAATCTATTCTCCTCCTTATCCAAATATGTATCATTTTGAACAAAACTTCCACTTGGCAATATTTTCTCTATTACAGGGTGTCTTCCATCTTTTATATCTATCACACCACTATCATCTACTTGTGGTCTTACATAATTTAAGTCTTCAGCTACTGATGCAAAAGCACTTAAACTATCTAATATTGCTATTACACCTGCTGATTTTTGTAATCTTTCTATTTGTGTTTCTATCTTACTTCTAACTTCTACAAATACATTATACTCTAGATTAACAACTTTTTCTTCTGCTCCTAAAATTTGATTTTCTAAGTTTTTTAGTTCCTGCGTTATATATCTTTCTCCATTTGTTAATGTTTGTTTTCTAATATATCTTTCTGGAACTAAAGAGATATTTGATTTTGTTACTTCTATATAATATCCAAAAACCTTATTGAATCCAACTTTTAATCCTTTTATACCTGTTTTTTCTCTTTCTTCAGTCTCTAACCTAATAATCCAATTTTTTCCGTCTGTTGTAGCAGATTTAAGTTTGTCTATTTCTTCATCATATCCTAACTTTATTAAACCTCCCTCTTTTATGCTTATTGGAGGTTCTTCAACTATTGTATTATCTATTAATTCATATATATCTTGAAGTATATCTAATTCTGCATATAACTCACTTAAAAGAGGTGATTTAGCACCTTCTAGTACCTTCTTTATTTCTGGTAATTGTTTTGCAGAATTTTTAAGTGATACTAAATCTCTTCCATTAGCACTTCCATATGATATTTTCCCTGCTAATCTTTCCATATCATATACTTTTTTTAATAAATCTGTAATATCTCCTCTTAATATAATATTATCTTTTAATTCTTGGACAGCATCTAATCTTTTATTTATTTGTTTTGGATCAATTAATGGATTATTAAGCCATCTTCTAATAAGTCTTCCTCCCATTGAAGTTGCAGATTTGTCTAATACCCATAAAAGAGTTCCTTTTTTTGATTTATCTCTAAGTTTTTCTGTAATTTCTAAGTTTCTTCTAGCATTTATATCAAGTGCCATATATTTAGTAGTACTATATATTATCAGTTTATTAATATGGTCCAAGTTATTTTTTTGAGTATCTAATAAATATGTAAGAAGTGCATTTGTAGATGCAACAGATAACATATATTCTGTAATATCTTCTATTTGCTCATCTTCATCATTTACGATTTTAAATTTTACAGTTAATGCCTCATAATTATCTGTAAATTTACTTTCTTCTAATCTTGAAATGTACACATCAAATCTTTCTCTAATTTTAGAGATTTCTTCTGAACAATCATACATCATTGGATTTACAACTAATTCTGCTGGTGAATATTTAGATATTTCATCTAATAACATTGCAAAATTATTTGTTTCCTTTATTTGTGTTGTTCTAAAATCTCCTGTTGTAATATCACATACTGTTATTCCAAAATATATACCATTTTTATATATACTCATTATATAGTTATTTTTTCTATCATCAAGTAGATTTGCTTCCATTACAGTTCCTGGTGTAACTACTCTAATTACATCTCTTTTTACAATTCCTTTTGCCTGCTTTGGATCTTCAAGTTGCTCACAAATAGCTACTTTGTATCCTTTTGCAATTAACCTTGAAATATATGTATCTGCTGCATGAAAAGGCACTCCACACATAGGTGCTCTTTCTTCTTGTCCACATTCTTTACCTGTAAGAGTTAGCTCAAGTTCTCTTGATACTTTAATTGCATCATCAAAGAACATCTCATAAAAATCTCCTAAACGATAAAATAAAATACAGTCTTTATATTTATTTTTTGTATCTAAATAATGTTGCATCATTGGTGAGTATTCTGCCATATTGTTTCCTTCTTTCTGCTTCTATTGCTTACTTTGATTCATTATGTTTTCTTTATATGTTTTTTCATATTTTTATACAACTTTGCCTCTATATTTTACATGAAAAAAGCACTTTTTTCAAGTGCTTTTTTAGATCTCGTATATTATGCTAATCTTTTCATTTTTATCTACTATATTTAAATTGTAGACACATCACCAAAACTTTATTTTCTAAATATTTAATAAAATTATGATACTATTTTGTCATTTATCATTTAATTCTTTATATTAACTCATTTACCTATTTTACACTTTTTATAGATATTCTATGATAAATTTTCCATTCATTTGTTTCATTCTTCTATCTGCCATCTTAATATTGGATATCCATTATTTAGATTATATTCGTCTGTTTTCCAATAAGTGTCTCCAAGTTCTTTTGCATATTTTTTTAGATTAATATCTGTACTAGCCACTCCTCCATAAGTATTCATTCCACTCGCTGTATTTAGATAATAACAATTTGTCACAACCCTATTATTATTAAAATCTTTACCGATTATTTGACCAGCATATAGACTACTATAGCTATTCTCTATATTTCCTATGTTATATGAATTACCTATTGTTACCTTTGACTTTGTTGATGTAATAGTTGAGTTGTTATATATAGATCCAACTATTCCTCCTGTGCCATATGTATTACCTGATGTATATTTAGTAGAAGCAATTTTTCCACTATTATAACAATTATTTATTACAATATTATCTCCAAACTGTACAGTTCCTGCTATTCCACCTACAGATGGATTTCCTGAAGTTCCTAATGCATGTATATATCCTGTGTTAAAACATTCATCTATATTACTTGTAAATATTGTTTCATCATTTTGTCCTATAGATCCAACTATTCCTCCACAATTTCCATTTCCACCATATATTTCACCTAAATTTTTGCATTTTAAAATTTTAACATAACCTATATTATTTCCTAAAATTCCTCCTGCTGCCCATGTTTTAGCATAAATCATTCCTTCATTAGAGCAACTATTAATAGTTAATAATTCATTTATATTTTTATTTTCATATGTTCCAATTATTCCTCCTGCTCCTACAGTTTCAATTGCTGAAATATCTGCTTCATTTATACATTTTTCAATGTTTCCTGTTATTTTAGTTCCACCTAAGATTCCTCCACTAGATGATTTACCTGAGATATTTCCATAATTTTTACAATCAGATATAGAAAAGTCTGTTCCTGATGCAAATCCTGAAATTCCTCCCACATGATCATTTTTGCTTTTTATTATTCCATAATTCACACTATTTTTTACTCTTCCATTTGTCATTGAACCACATATACCGCCTGTCTTATTGTTTGAAATAGAATTATTTAGTACGTTTACATAATTTATGCAATTTTCTATTTCTCCTAGGTTTTCTCCAACTATTCCTGCCAAGTTATATGACTCACCTTTTATCTCTCCCATTACAATTATATTTTTTATAGTTCCAGAATTTTTTCCAAATAAAGCTTGATAGTTTAATGTTGTATTAATATATAAATTATTTATAATATGTTCATTTCCATTAAGAGTTCCTTTAAAATATCTACTTTCATTTCCTATTGGTGTCCATTGATTTTCTTCATTACATTCTAAATCTATATCATTCATTATCTCTACTGTGTAGTCTTCATATGTGAATCCGCTATTTACTATATCTCTAAAGCCTTCCATATCTTCTTTTGTATATATTTTCATTATTGCCGCTTTTGTATTAACATTTTGTAATATTGCTTCTGACTTATTTCCTACATTATCATATGCTTCTACTCTTATTTTATAACTTATTTCTGAATCTGATATAGTTAACCCATCAAATTTATATTTTCCATCTGTGTTTGATTCTCTTTCTTCCATCTCATCATTTAAATAGAATTTATATGTATTTGTACTTGCGATTCCACTCTCGTTATCTACTGCTTCTACTTCTACTTCTATACTATTCCATGTTATTTCTGTTACTTCAAAACTTGTTATTACTGGAGCTATGCTATCTAATATTGTTCTACTTATTTCTTCACTTCCATTTTTTCTATCCCATAATCTTGCTAATACTGTTGATTTGTTTGAAATGTTTGATATTGTTCCATTATTTGATATATTTGTCCAATCTGTTGCTTCTCCTTCATCTGATATTATTTTATATTGTATTTGATTATTTGTTGTTGTACTTACTGTTATGCTTGCTTTTCCTTCACTCCATGTTACTTCTCCAAATTTTAAGTTTCCTTCTTCTAATAGGCCTAGTATCATTGGTTCCTCTTTAGTATCTACTACCTCTCCATTCATTACTAATTCTACTTTTATCCAATATTTTAATTGGCTTTCTAAATTTGTAAATATATAAGTATTTTCACTTCTTTCTTCTGGACTATTATATTCTTCTCCTTCTTTTTTATATGAATATCTGTATGTTGCTCCTTCTGCTCTTGCTGCTGTTACTTCTATACTTAATTCTGAATATGTATTATCTGTCTCTACTCTTTTTATACTTCTTATTCTTGCTGGTAGATTTCCTTCTGGACCTATATAATCTCCTAGTTGTGGTACACTTCTATCTAATTCAAATACATGTCCATTTAGGCTTATTTTATTTCCATCTTCTTCATCTCTTTCTATATTTGCATCTGGTTCTCTCCCATATACATACTCTTCTAAATGATTATCTAAAAACTCTTCTTCACTTTCATATTTTGTGCTTGTCTTTTTTTCTGTATATGCACTTCCTAATACTAAACTTAATCTTTCTCTCGCACTATCTATCTCTGCATCTAGTTTTGCTTTATCTGCATATTTTACTACTCCGTTTTCTCCAAATGCAAAACTTATTGCCACTAATGCTAATATTATTAAGATTACTATTGTTATTACTAATGCTAATAATGTTATTCCTTTTGCTTGTTTAATTTTTCTTGTTTTTTCACTATTCATGTTTTTCTCCTCATTTCTTGTTATCTCCATCAAATGGTAAAAATCACACTAATTGTGTAATTTAATTCTACACTATCAGTGTGATTTTTTCAATATATTTTGCCATTTGTAATCAAAATGTAATATTCTTGTAATATTTTAATTTTTCTCTACTTGGTACAAATTTCTCCTTTTAAATACCACATATGTTCTGATACTATTTTAATTGGAACTACTTTCCCAATTAAATCACTATTTCCTTCAAATACTATTACTTTATTAGTATCAGTTCTTCCTGTAAGTAATTTATCATTTGTTTTACTATAACCTTCAACAAGTATATTTTCTACTGTTCCTATATACTCATTATTATTTTGAACTAAAATTTCTTCATATAGTTTCTTTAGTCTATCAAATCTTTTATGCTTTATTTCTTCTGGAATCTGATTTTTCATTTTATCTGCTGGAGTTCCTACCCTCCTTGAGTAGATAAACATAAATATTTGCTCGAATTTTACTTTTCTTACAACATCTAGTGTATCTTCAAAATCTTCCTCTGTCTCTCCTGGAAAACCTACAATTATATCTGTTGAAAACTTAACATTTGGAATTTGTTCTTTCATTCTTTCCACCAAGCCCAAATATTGTTCTTTTGTATAAACTCTATTCATATCCTTTAAAACTCTTGTACTACCTGACTGAAGAGGTAAATGAATAAATTTTGAAACTTTATCACAATCTCTTATTGCTTCAATTACATCATCTGTAAAGTCTTTTGGATGTGGTGATATAAACTTAATTTTTTCTATTCCTTTTATTTCATTTACTGCTCTTAAAAGTTTTGCAAAAGAATCAATTTTAGATTTTGTTTCTTTCTTTTCTCTTTCAACTCTCATATATGAATTAACATTTTGGCCAAGCAAAGTAATTTCCTTGTAACCTTTTTTAGCTAAATCTTCTATTTCACTTAAAATATCTTCTGGTGATCTACTTCTTTCTCTTCCTCTTACATATGGCACTATACAATATGTACAAAAGTTATTGCA